>DBFWXD010000380.1:0-3787 GCA_048215895.1 Eubacteriales bacterium | reverse complement strand
GGCCAATGGTGATGTATCCGCCGCAGGGGCTGTAAATGTTGATGAGAGGGGCGTCGCCCTCGAAATATTCGATGGCCAGCATGTGGTAACGGCTGCTCCCGAAAGGGCCGTAGAGGTTGAAGCTTCCGAAGTCGCTCCCGGCGATGATGTTGAATTCCTCGCCGTAGAACTCGCCGCCCTCGATGACCGGGGAACGGATCGTGGTCTGGTCGATGTAGGTGCTCTTGATGTACCCCGGCATCTCGATGGAGTCGGCCAGCTTGTAAGCCCGGTTCGCCCGGTCGTAGGCCAGCTCCGCCTCATAGTAGGCGTCGTCCGCCAGATTATAGGCGTTGTTCGCCAGGCTGTACGCCGGGTTGGAGTGGAGGTTCTGGTTGTTCACCTGGGCCCAGTTGATGGTGCTCCCGGCCCCCATGGTCACCTGGCCGTTGATGGTGATAAGGCCCGTCGGCCCCACGGCGAAGGTGACCGCCCCAGTGCTCTTGTTGGTGACGGTCAGGCCGTACAGGTCCAGATATCCGGCGGTAAACTTCTCTTTGGCCAGGTCCATCATGCTGTTGCCGTACTTGTCCAAAAAGTCCTCCGCCTGCACTGTGCCGCCGAAGGTCCCCTTGGCTCCTGCCAGCGTCCCCGCGAAGGTACCCCGCCTGGCGTAGAGGTTACCCTGCTCGTCCACGGTGAAGTTTCCGTTTCCGATGTTGATGGAGCCCTTCTTCATGGTCAGGGTGCCCTTGTCCAGGTCCAGGATCACGTTGGAGTTGTAGTCCCGGATGACGCCCACCCGGAGCACGTTGCCGTTCAGCACCCCCGCTGTGATGTAGTCGGCCACGATGGCCCCGTCCATGGTGATGGCCAGCCCGAAGGTCTTTCCCCCGTCGTTGGAGTAGCCCAGGCCGTTCATGTTCCACTTCCAGAGCTTGTCAGCCTTGGTGTAGTCCCGGACGTTGGAAATATAGAGGGTGTCCGAGCCGTGCTCGTCCCTCGTGATGGTGATGTAGCCCGTGGTGGCCATATTCATGATGTGGGTGGCGTTCTCCTGGGCCTCCTTGAGGATGTTGTGGGCCTTGGGGAGGTTTTCGATCTTGTCCAGCACGGCGGCGTTGGTCTGGTTGCTCACGCTGGTAAGGCTCACCTGTACCGAATCCCCCATTTTGAACTGGGTGTTCTCCGGGGCGTCCAGCGGGATCTCCAGCCTGGTCACCGGGAAGAGCCGGTCCAGCCCGTGGGGACGGGAGATGACCCGGATCTCGTCCAGCAGCTTCACCGCCTCAGTCTCCACGTCCAGATAGTGCAGGTCCAGGGCGGAAAGCTCCAGCTCCAGGTTGTCAAACTGAAGGTCCGCCAGATACTCCCTGGCCTTCTCCAGCAGCACCTGGGGGTCGCTCACATCGTCCCAGTTCACCGTCTTCGCGATCCAGCCATGGCTCGTCACTGCCTCGTCTGATTGGACGTACAGGCTTCCGCCGTTCACGCTCTCCACCGTCAGATAGGCGTCCAGCGCCTCGATGGAACTGTCGTCCAGCCGGTTTCCCAGAGGGACGATGGCCGTGGCGTACTCGGCGGAGTCCCAGTTCCGGACAAAGTCCAGCAGGTTGGACCCGAACTGGATCACCTGGCTGCATGTGTCCGGGTAGTCCTTCAGATAGTCCAGATACCGCACCCCGTCCGCCTTGCGCACCCGGAGATGGCCGCCATAGGCTTCCACCAGGGCGTTGAGTGACTCCAGGGTCTTGCCGTAGTTGGTGTAATAGGTGGGGAAGGCCTCATCCACCACCGTCACCGCCCCGATGGCGAACCGGCGGTTCTCACCCACCTGCCCGTTATGGACGGCGATGAGCTGGTCGAGGTACTCCCGGACCGATTTCCCGGCATACTCCGCCGGCGGCTGGACCGAGTCGTTGAAGAAGGCCAGCTCCCCCTCGCAGTAGAGCACCCGGTTGTTCCAGAAGTCCCGGCTCTCCGACAGGGCCCGTCCCGCCCAGACTTCTTCCCCGTTCTTCTTCACGGAAATATCTGTGACCATGCGGACGATGGTGTCGTAGGCCGCGTTGGTGGGCGGAAGGGTCATCTCCAGAGACCCGGCGGCGCTGTCCTCCAGAGTCAGCTTGGGGTTGACCACCTTCATGTTGTCCAGGGAAAAGATGTCGTTGTAAATGCACACGCCGTCTGCATAAATGCTATACATGGGTCACAACCTCCCCTGTCTGAAGTCCACGGAGACGGACCCCGTTCCCGTGTCGCACCACAGCTCCAGCGTGGCGCCCAAGTCGCCGAAGAACACAAACTCCGGGAACTGGATGACCCCGTCGGGGAGGAGCTTGGTCTCGTCCAGTCCCAGCGTGGGGTTGATAAAGCGGATGTGTACTCCCCGCTTATCCGAGCTGCTCACCCGGAACACGGGGCACACCGGGGCCCGCCCGAACAGCAGCGCCGCCAGCTTCACCGCCCGGACCTCCGTCGTCACCGCGATGTCCTTGAACACGGCGGGGCGGATGACGCCATTTTGAAAGTTGAAGGGGTCCCACAGCCAGTCGTCCGTGGAGGACAGGACTGACCACTTGTAGGGCCCCACGTCATAGTCGATGGTGATGCGCGACCAGTCCTTCTCCGACTTCCAGACGTTGACGGTGAACCGCCCCTCGTAAAAATACTCCGGGTCATCCTCCAGCACTGCCCGCAGCTTCTGCCCGTGCAGATAGTCCATGATGTCGGAATAGGCCATGTGCCAGGGCTTGAAGTCGTTCATCACGATAAACTCGATAGAGCCCGTCCGGTTTTGGTACACCGGATACCCGGTCAGGGATTGGGACAAGTCGATGACCCCATCCCCGCCGGGGATTTCCAGCGTCTTCACCTTCTGGGCCGGCGGATTGAACACGGGCCGGGAGGCGGGGACCAGCCGCCAATCATCCCAGGTGTTTTTCCCGCCAATGGTGATGGAATGATACACGGCTCAGTTCCCCCTTCCTCTCCGTGTCGCCCTCTGTCCAAGGGCGTTGTCCATGGGTCCCGCCATCTCACCGACCAGAGTGCCGGTGTCCAGCACGACCCGCATCCGCTCCATGCGCTCCGTCATCTCTGCCATTTCACTGCGCAGGGTGCGAAGCTCCTCAATGATGTCGTCGTTGTCTACCTTGACCGTCATCCGGTTCTCCCCGGAGGCGTTTTGGAACGCCAGGCTGGCCTGTCCCGCCAGGCGGATGGACCGCAGGGGGTAGAACAGGCTGTCGATCTGAGTCGAGGCCCCGGTGAGGTCAGACAGGTCCAGCACCGGGCGTATGGTGGGCCGCATCTCCGCCTCGCCGCTCAGCAGGTCAGGGAGTCCGGCAATGGCGCCGGAAAGGCCGTCCACGGCGGAGTCCGCCATGTCTGCGCCGGCGGCAAAGGACCTTTCGGCATAGCCGGCCAGTCCGCTGACAAAGCCAAGGCCGGTGAAGGACCCCAGCTCCCGGAAGACCCGGGAGGGAGAGTTGATCTCCAGCGTGCTCTTCACCGCCTCCACGCCCGCCAGCGCCATGCTGGTCAGCTCGTCGATAAAGGTGGATTTGGACTGGGCCACGCCCTGGGCGAGGCCGGCGGGAATTTGCTGTCCCGTCTCTGTCCACCCGGCTTCCGACAGGATTTTCCGGGCCGCCTCGGTCATTTCCGCCATCTTGGCTTCCGTGTCCCGCTTGATCAGGCCCACATTTTCCGAGAATTCCTGCCGGAGGGAGGCCAGCTGACGGCTGGTATCCTCCTCCAGCTGGGCCATTTCGCTCTGCCAGGTCAGCCGGTACTCCTCCAGCTC
>DBFWXD010000038.1:0-3623 GCA_048215895.1 Eubacteriales bacterium | reverse complement strand
CGCCGCTGCGCTTGGTCTCGTTGATGACATCCGCCGTTTCCTGGGAAATCATACAAAATTCCGAGTGCATCTCGTGGTCCTGAATGTCTTCCGCTTTGACCGGACGGAAGGTGCCAAGACCTACATGGAGTGTAACGTAGCAAACCTTTACACCCATTTCCTGCACCTTCTTGAGCAGCTCCGGGGTAAAGTGGAGCCCGGCGGTGGGGGCGGCGGCGGAACCGACCACCTTGGAGTAGACGGTCTGGTAGCGCTCGTTGTCCTGAAGCTCCTCCTTGATGTAGGGCGGCAGGGGCATTTTGCCCAAATGCTCCAGAATCTCCAGGAAAATGCCTTCATAGTGGAACCGGACCAGGCGCTTGCCGTCCTCTAGCTCCTCCTCGATGGTGGCAGTGAGCTCCTTCCCCTCGCCGAAGATCACCTGGGCGCCGGGGCGAAGCTTCCGCCCGGGGCGCACCAGACACTCCCAGCACTTGTCCCCCCGGTCCACCAGCAGCAGCACCTCGCAGGCGCCGCCGGTGGGACGGTGGCCGATGAGCCGGGCGGGAAGCACCCGGGAGTCGTTGAGCACCAGACAGTCGCCGGGCTTTAAAAACTGGGGCAGTTCATAGAAGTGGTGGTGCTCCACGGCACCGGTATGCTTGTCCAGGGTGAGCAGCCTGGAGGCGTCCCGCCGCTCCAGAGGGGTCTGGGCGATCAGTTCTTCAGGCAGGTAAAAATCAAAATCTGCGGTCTTCACAAAAATACTTCCTTTTCTTCTCAATAACGGGTAACCTTCACGCCGGGGTAATAGAAGGTGACGATGTCCTCAAAATCAAAGCCCTGCTTGGCCATGGCGTTGGCGCCCCACTGGCTCATGCCGATCTGGTGGCCGTAGCCCGCTCCCTCAAAGACATAGCTGGAGCCGGAAACGGTGACGGTGCCGCCGCCCTGGTTGCTGCCGCCGGAGGAAGAACCACCTCCGGTGCTGCCGCCCTGATTCAGATCGTCCAGGGCGGAGACGGTGCCGGAGCCGCTGATCACATAGGGATTTTTCTCGATGGGAGAAATGGTCCCGCTGCCGGAAATCACATACATATCATCCAGGCTGTCCACCGGCTTTCCGTTGACATTGAGATCGGAGCTGGAGGTGCTGCGTGTGCTGCTGCGGCTGGACAGGCTCTTTCCCGAGCTGTTGACCGTCACTCCGTTGACGGTAAAGCGGATGGAGCTGACATTGAACACCGAGCGGATGGCTTTGCTCCCGCTGGGGTAGATGGAGTTGGTCTGGCCGTTTTTCCAGTGGATGGTGACGGCAATCACATTGCCCAGCTTGGAATACTCCAGCTCCAGATAGTCCAGGGAGGTGCTGGTGCCGTAGCCATAGCTTTGAAGGCGCTTTTCCAGCTCAGAGGCAGTGTAGCTCACCGTCCAGCTGGAGTCGTAGGTCTCATAGGGGTCCTCTACCCCGCACAGGTAGGGATAGGTGTTGGTGGTGTCGGAGCCCCACACATAGTAGGCGTCCTCGCTGGCCCCGCCGAAGCTGGCAGAATAAGGGGTTTCGGCCAGCTTGCCGTTATAGGTGACCACAAGGCCCTCCGTCTCGGCCACCGCCCGCATACTGGTCTCGCTGGGGCTGTACGAGGCGGAGCCGTTGCCCATGCCCCGGTACACCTGGCAGTAGGTGGAGTTGCAGATGTCAAAGCCGTAGCTGCTGTGGGTGCCCATGTTCCGCAGGGCATAGGTCCGGGCGCACACCGCCTGGGCCTTCAGGGCCTCCAGAGGCCAGGTGGGCCCCATCTCATAGCAGATGACGCCGTTCACATAGTCCTCCAGGGTGAGCACATTGACTACGGTCACGTTGCCCCCGGTGCGGCGGAAATATTCAAAGCCGCCCCGGTAGTGGTAGTTGCTGAACCAGGTACGGGTCTCCCCTGCTCCGTCCACTCCGGGCTGGACCGCCAGCTTGGTGCCGGAGCCCTGGTCATATTGGAAGAGAATATGGTCGGTACCGGTTTCCACCACAGTCAGGCCGTAGGAGCTGGTGCCCACCACTTCGCCGCTCTCGCCGTAGCGCAGAGCGTCCTCTTTGGTTTCAAAGGAGCCGGCCCGGACCTGATATTCTCCGTCGATGTAGGCCACAAAGCCGTCCTCATAGTCCTCAGCCACATCCTGGGCGTCTTCAAAATCCCGGAAGCCCTCGTCTACCAGCACGTGGTAGCAGCCCACCAGGATGTCGCTGTTGATGGAGCTTCCATAGGTATACTTGCTCAGCGAGGAGGAGTAGCCGTACCAGAGATTGTCGCTTTTCAGCACGGCGATCTGGGTAGTGCGCCGGTCGGTATAGCCCAGCTCCACAAAGTCCAGATTGCTGTCGTAGTAGCCAAAGCGGTAGCCCGCTCCATAGCCGTCCTCATTTTCCAGATGGGCGGCCTCCAGTTCGCCGGTGGCATTATGGTAGTAAGAGGATGCCAAGCCGACCCGAATCATGATCTCCCCGTCGTCGTTGGTGGTCACGGCCCCGGCGGTGGGGATGGCCAGACAGAGCGCCAGGGCCGCTGCGGCCAGTTTCAATAACTTCTTATGCATAATGGGCTCCATTCTTTTGTTTCTTCGCGATTGCTCTATTGACACCCGACAGCAAACATGATAGGATAACTGCCAGATAGAGGTTGCGGCCAACATCAGTACGCATGGTCAGGGGGTCGGTTCCCCGCTTACCCATGCCGAAAGGGACGGTCGCCGAAGGTTCCCCTGTGCCGACGCAGTGGGTCCTGGTCGTCTGGTAAACAGCCAGCCGACTGTCATCAGTGGATCTGATGGAGCGCTGTCTGCTTTTGTGAATATTTTGTCGCCGCAACCCGTGGTGGTCTCCTCGACATTATAGTACAAAATCAGCCGCTTGAAAAGCCGCTGATTTATTTTTTTCTCTGTCACGATGTTTTGCCGGAAACGCAACAAATTTCGTCCTGGCACATAGACTGTTCAGGAAGAGCATGGAGGTAGTTTGCAATGAAACAGTATAAAGTCGGAATCATCGGCGCCACCGGAATGGTGGGCCAGCGCTTTGTCACCCTGATGGAGAACCACCCCTGGTTTCAGCTGACCGCTCTGGCCGCCTCCCCCCGCTCCGCGGGCAAGCGGTATGAGGAGGCTGTTGCCGGCCGCTGGGCTATGAAGACCCCCATTCCCAACGAGGCCAAGGATCTGGTTGTCATGGACGCCCAGGCGGATATTGAGAAGATCGCCGGCATGGTGGACTTTGTCTTCTGCGCGGTGGATATGAAGAAGGAGGAAATCCGGGCCCTGGAGGAGGCCTACGCCAAGGCCGAGTGCCCCGTGGTGTCCAACAACTCCGCCCACCGCTGGACTGCCGACGTGCCCATGGTGGTGCCTGAGCTCAACGCCCAGCACCTGGAGATCATCCCCGCCCAGCGCAAGCGCCTTGGCACCAAGCGTGGCTTCATCGCCGTCAAGTCCAACTGCTCCATCCAGTCCTACGCTCCCCTGCTCACCCCCATTATGCAGGCGGGCTACCCCATCGAGAAGGTTCTGGTGTGCACCTACCAGGCCATCTCCGGCGCGGGCAAGACCTTTGAGCGCTGGCCCGAGATGGTGGATAATCTGATCCCCTACATCGGCGG
>DBFWXD010000379.1:0-4107 GCA_048215895.1 Eubacteriales bacterium | reverse complement strand
GCATCCTCCTCTCCTTTGTCTCCGTGCCCTGGTTTACCCAGGAGAGTGTGGACAAGGAGCAGGGCATTATCGGCCAGGAGATCGGCATGATCGAGGACGACCCGGAGTGGAAGGTGTTTATGAACCTGATGGCCGCCCTCTACCAGAATCACCCCATCCGGGTGAGCGTGGCGGGCAGCGTGGAGTCCATCTCCCACATCACCGCCGACACCCTCTATGCCTGCCATAAGGCCTTCTACGACCCGGCCAACATGGTGCTGTGCGTGGCGGGTCCGGTGGACCCGGAGCATATCTGCCAGGTGGCTAGGGAGATCCTGCCCAAAGAGGCCGGCCCCATTGCCGCCAAGGATTACGGCCCTCAGGAGCCGCCCCGGGCGGCCCAGGCCCTGATTGAGGAGAAAATGGAGGTCTCCACCCCCATCTTCCAGCTGGGCTATAAGGGCGATGCCCTGCCCCAGGGGGAGGAGCGGCTGCGTCGGCAGCTGGTGGGAGAGCTGGCTCTTGAGGTGCTGCTGGGTTCTTCCAGCCCCCTGTACGCCAAGCTCTATCGGGAAGGCCTTATTAACCGGAACTTCTCCTATGGCTGTGAGAGCTATCCCGGCTGCTTCTTCCTGTGCGCCGGGGGCGAGTCCAAGGACCCGGAGGCTGTGCGCAAGGCCGTGGCCGACGAGGCTGCCCGCATTGGCCGGGACAGCGTGGACGGCAAGCTCTGGGAGCGGGTGAAGAAGGGCGTATACGGCAACAAGGTCCGGGGGCTTAACTCCTTTGAGAACCTGTGTGTGGGCCAGGCTCAGGCCTTCTTTGCCGGCTACGATTTTCTGGACTTTGCCGGACTGTTCGCTTCCATCACCAAGGAAGAGGCCGAACACCTCATTGCTGACTGGGTCACCGAGGAGCGCACCGCGCTGTCGGTGGTGCGGCCCAAGGAGGGATAAGGCCCATGGGATTTTTGCAGAACCTTATTGCCCTGCCCGGGGCGGAGACGGTACAGTCCGTCTCCTTCCCCGGCCTGGGGCTGGAGTTTGAACTGAACCGGGTGGCCATCATCATTCTGGGGCGGCCCATCTACTGGTACGGCATCATCATCGTCAGCGGCCTGATTCTGGCGGTGATTCTCTGCTCCCGGTGGGGCAAGCGCTATGGCATTACCGAGGACAACATCCTGGATATGATGCTCTTTGCCGTGCCCGTTGCCCTGGTGGCCATCCGGGCGTATTATGTTATTTTCAACCTAAGCGTTTTCCAAAATGCCGACGGGTCCCTCAATTGGGGGAAGATTCTCAATTATGGAGATGGCGGCCTGGCCATCTATGGAGCCATTATCTCCTCGGCCATTGTGCTGCTCATTTTCTGCAAGGTAAAGAAGCTCAACTTCCTGGCCTTTGCGGACCTGGGCGTTCAGGGACTGTTCATCGGCCAGCTCATTGGCCGGTGGGGCAACTTCATGAATGTGGAGGCCTTCGGCTCTACCACCGCTCTGCCCTGGAGAATGTGCGGCCCTACCATTGCAGATTACATGGCCCGGAACGGATACGTGGACGAGGCGGGGTATAATGCCATCCTCAGCGGCACGCTGGGCGTGCACCCCACCTTCTTTTACGAATCGGCCTGGAACCTGGTGGGCCTGATCATGACCTATTTCATTGGGAAAAAGCGCCGTTTTGACGGACAGTGCTTCCTGTTCTATGTGTTCTGGTACGGCTTAGGCCGGGCCTGGATCGAGGGACTGCGCACCGACAGCCTCTATCTCTATGTGGGCAGTACCATCCGCGTGTCCCAGCTGCTGGCCGCCCTGTCCGCCCTGGCTGCGGGAATTGTGCTGCTGTGGGCCCTGCGGGCCACCCGGAACGCGCCCATGGAGCTGTTTGTGGACCGTCTGGCCGCCCAGAAGGCACAGGCGGAGGCGGAAGCCAGCCAGGCAGCGGTGGAAATTCCGGCTTCGGCGGAAGGGGAGCAGGAGGCTGCTTCCTCTGAGAGCGCCGACAAGGGGGAGCAGACAAGCTCCGGAGAGACAGAGAAAAGGGAGGAATGACCATGTCCGCGGTTATGATGGACGGCAAAGCGCTGTCCGCCCGGATCAAGGAGCAGGTCCGTGCCCAGGTGGAGGGGATGTCTCAGCGCCCCGGCCTTGCTATGGTGCTGGTGGGAGAAGACCCCGCCGCCCAGGTCTATGAGATGGGAAAGCGGAAGGACTGCAAGCAGTGCGGCATCTACTACGAAACCTACCGCCTTCCAGGAGATGTGAGCCAGGAGGAGCTGGTGGAGATGGTGCAGCTGCTCAACCAGCGGGAGGAGATTGACGGCATCCTCATCCAGTTTCCTCTGCCCGACCACCTGGACGACCGGGCGGTGCAGCTGGCCATCCGGCCGGACAAGGACGTGGACTGCGTCAATCCCTCCAATGTGGGGGACCTCATCCTGGGTGTGGATTCCTTCCGCCCCTGTACCCCGGCGGGGGTTATGCGCCTGTTGAAGGAATATGACATCGATCCTACCGGCAAGCGGTGTACGGTGGTGGGCCGGTCCAACATTGTGGGCAAGCCCCAGGCTATGCTCATGCTGCTCAGCGATGCCACGGTCACCGTCTGCCATACCAAAACAGCCAACCTGAAGGAGGAGTGCCAGCGGGCGGATATCCTCATCACCGCTGCGGGCAAAACCGGCCTCATCACCGGCGACATGGTGAAGGAGGGGGCCGTGGTGGTGGACATTGCCATCAACCGGGACGAACAGGGGAAGCTGTGCGGAGACGCGGTCTTTGACCAGGTGGCGCCGAAGGCCTCTTACCTCACTCCGGTTCCGGGCGGCGTAGGTCCGGTTACCCGGGCTATTTTGATGGAAAATACCCTTTCCGCGGCCCGCAGACACGGAAAAGGCTGAGAAAATGGATTCCCGATCCGGCCGATCAAAGACCAGACCATAAGGGAGGATACCATGCGCGTAAAAATGCGGGAGAAGACTCTGAAGGTTGCCCAGGCCATGGAAATTGTCATGGCGGTGATCATTTTGGCGGCCATTGCCATCCGAGGCGTGCTGCTGGTGGTTGGGGTGGCTCAGGAGCTGGGGGAGGACCCCATGGCCTTCTCCATTGACGATTTTCTGGCCAAAGTGCTGCTCATTATCATGGGCATCGAGTTTGTAAAGATGCTTATGCTCCATACATACGGGGCAGTCATTGATGTGCTTTTGTTTGCCATGGCCCGGCAGATGATCATTACTCACAACGGCCCTGAGGGGACTTTGCTGAGTGTGCTGTCGGTGGCGCTGATCTTTGCCATCAAAAAATTTCTCTACACCGGCGAGAGCTGGGGACAGAAGAAGAGCGAAAGCACCAACGAAACATAAACGAAAAAGAGAGCCTGGAATATTAGTCCAGGCTCTCTTTTTGCGCATTCAGTTGGAAGAGCAGCACATCCCGCTGGTTGGGCAGTTCTCCCTGGGCCACCTGGTCCAGCAGAGTCCGGAGCGCTTGTCCGATTTCCGGCCCCCGCAGTCCCGCCTGCAGCGCATCGTGGCCATTGACGGCCAGGTCCTTCATGGTGAAGCAGGCCTGCTCGGCAATCATGTCCCGGGCCAGATGTTCGGCCTGCCGTCGGATCTGTTCCCGCTCTCCGCCCGGCATGGCGCAGGCCAGGCCGTCCGCCCGCTTCAGGGCCATCAGCTCGAAAAACGCTTCCTCGCCCAACCGGCTGAGCCACCGGCCCACCCAGCGCCGGGTGGGCTCCACGGGCAGGTCGTGGCGGGCAATGAGGGTGAGGGTGCGCTCCTGGGTGGCCTTGTCCAGGCGCAGCCGCCCCAGGGCCTTCTCTGAGAGCATGGCGCTGATTTTGGGGTGGCCGTAGAAGTGGCCCACACCCGCCTCGTCCAGGGTGAACGCGGGAGGCTTGCCCACGTCGTGGAGAAGGGCGGCCAGGCGCAGGGCCGGATCGGGGGGGACGTTGGCCAGGGTTTTGACGCTGTGGGTGTATACGTCGTAGCAGTGGTGGGGATTTCGCTGGTCAAAGCCCACGGATGGGGCCAGTTCCGGCAGAATCTGGACCACTGCCTCGGGAAATTCCAGCAGTACCCGGGGGGCGGCAGGGGAGCACAGCAGGCGGAGAAATTCGG
>DBFWXD010000378.1:0-8402 GCA_048215895.1 Eubacteriales bacterium | reverse complement strand
CCTGAGCAGGATCGTCGTAGTCCATATCGAAGGGGACCTCAAAATACACCCCGCCGATGGCATCTACCAGCTCTCCCACGGCCTCCCACTGGACCATCACATAGAAATCCGGGTAGATGCCGGTGAGCTTGCTCACTTCTTTCTTCAGGGCCGTCATACCGTTCTCCACCCGCTGATCCTCCGGCAGGCTCTTGTCCCCCCGGTTGCGGGTGTAGACGGAATTCAGACGCTTGCTGCTCGCACTGGTATTGATCATGGTATCCCGGAGCAGGCTGATGGCATGGATTTCCTTGTTCTTTGTGTCATAGCTCACCAGGATCATGGTATCGGTGGAACCGCTGATCACGTCCTGTCCGGCCACCAGGAAGGTATAGTACCCTTCCTTTCGTCCGCTCTTTGCCACATTCGGCAGTTCCGCGCCGTCGTACTCCATTCCTTCCCCGGTCTGGGTTCCCGTACCTCCGTCCGTGGGCAGATTTGGTACATCAGGCAGCCGGATCCAGGCCCGGGCCGCCAGGAAGACCGCAATGATCACAACGGCCAGCACCACCAGCACCTGAAACAGGCGGTATTTGATTTTCTGTCCTCTGTCCAGCCCCGCGACCCAGGCCTTATGCTGGCGCCAGTAACTGCCCAGAGAGGTCCGGCGTACCGAGGCCTCACGCTTTCCATGTTTATTATTCTCTGTCATCTTGTTTCAGTCCTCTGTTGTTACACCGTGTTCTCTTAACCAAGCCTGGGCCTGGATGGTATTTTTGTGTACAGGCAGTTCCCGGTCCTTCATCTCCTGGATGGTAGTTTCCACACCCAGAAGAAGTGCCTTGTCCAGGTCCCGATAAGCCAGCTCCCGCAGCCGCTCCACTCCATCAAAGTCTCGGTTCGGCTCCATATAGTCGGCCACATACAGGATTTTTTCCAGCGTGGTCATATCCGCTTTGGCCGTAGTATGCCAGAAAATCGCCCAAAAAACCTCATCGGGCTCTCCGAACACGTCCCGGGCAATGCAGGCGCCGGTTTTGGAGTGCAGCAGCTTGACCGCTACCTGCTCCAGCTCATCCAGCTCCACACCATACTTCCGGCACAGCTCCAGCTGCTCTTCCAGCTCCAGATACTTGGTACAGTCGTGCAGGATACCCGCCCGGCGGGCCATGGTTTCGTCCGCTCCCCAGCGCTTGGCCAGGCGGACAGCTTCCTCCTCGGTCCCCCGGATATGCTTGACTCGCTTTTCCTTTACCATGGAATAGGAGCAGGCCCGCAGTTCCGGAATGGCCAGATGCTTCAGGTCAGCATGGGTGCCATAAAGTCCGTTCATCAGAATATAGCCGTATATGGACGGATGGAGATACTCCGCTCCCTCGCCCCGGGCCAGCCGTTCCCGCAGCTGGGTGGAGGAGATGTCCACCAGATCCGGCAAGGTCATCGTAACCACCTTTGCCCCATACTGCTTTTCCAAAAAGGCCCGCTGGGGGGCGAACACCGCTTCTCCGTCCTGTTCTCTGCGGCCAAAGGCACAGATGCCGGCCAGCTTCAGGATCTCCCCAGGGTCGTGCCACTGATGGAGCGTCAGAAACATATCCGTCCCCATCAGCAGCCACAGCTGCGCTTCGGGATACTGCTCGTGGATCGCCTCCAAGGTGTCGGAGGTATAGCTCTTTCCGCACCGCTCCGCCTCCAGTTTAGAGACCTCTACCACCCGCGGAAGGCGCATAGCGTCGGCCATCTTCTCCACCATGGCCAGCCGGTGCTCCAGGCCGGGCGTCTCCTGGGGCAGGTCCTTGTGGGGGGGCACAGCCGCAGGAATGAGCAGCAATTTGTCCAGTTCCAGAGTCTCGATCGCCGCCCGGGCCGCTGCCAAATGGCCCAGATGAGGGGGGTTGAACGTTCCGCCGTAGACGCCGATTTTCATACCGGTACCACCTTTATCACATAATCTTAAGGGTCCCGTTACCCTGATTACCTGCCTTTTTTGTCGCTTACCAGTACAATTTTGTCTTTTTTGTCCTTGTTATGACTGGGACGATACAGTACAAACTTGGTCCCAATCACCTGCACCACCTCGCTGCGGGTGAGGGGGGCCAGCTGCTCGGCAGCCTCCCGGGGGGAGAGCATGGAATTTTCCAAAACCTTTCCCTTAATAAGCTCCCGAGCCTCCAGAGCGTCATTGGCCTGCTTGACCAGGTTGTCGCCGATGCCGTCTTTTCCTACGATTAAAATAGTGTCAATGCTGTTGGCCAGCCCGCGCAGCTGAGCGCGCTGCTTGCTTGTCAGTTCCGACATAATGTTAACTCCTACTCTTTATTTCTTCAAATACTCTTTCAGCTTAACCTGAAAGGCCTCCAGCGCCTTGCCCCGGTGGGAGATGGCGTTCTTTTCCTCCGGAGTAAGCTGAGAAAAGGTCTTTTTCAAGCCGGGTACAAAGAAGATGGGATCATACCCGAATCCGCCCTCACCCATGGGCGCAAAGGCCACGCTGCCTTCACATTCCCCTCTGGCGGAGAGCACATCCCCGTTGGGGAAGCAGCAGGTAATGACCGAGACAAACCGGGCCGTTCTGGGCATCTGGCCCTTCATGTTCTCCAGCAGGAGCTGGTAGCGCTGCACATCGTCCAGCCCTTCTCCTCCGTACCGGGCGGAGTAGACGCCGGGAGCCCCTCCCAGGGCGTCCACACAAAGGCCAGAGTCGTCGGCAATGGCGGGCAGACCGCTGGCCTCCATGACGGCCTTGGCCTTCAGCAGGGAGTTTTCCTCAAAGGTAGTCCCGGTCTCCTCCACCTCTACGTCCACTCCGGCCTCTGCCTCAGAGCAGACCTCAATGCCCAGATGGGAGAGAATGTCGTTCATCTCCACCAGCTTCTTTTTATTTTTGCTGGCCAGCACCAGTTTCATGTGGTCTCCTCCTAACCTTATACGCCCAGAATGTCCTTCTGGATGGCCTGGAGCTTCAAAATGCCCTCATGGCACAGCTCCACCAGCTGCCGCTGCTCCTCCAGGGTGAAGGGGCGCTCCTCGCCGGTGCCCTGAATCTCGATGAGGCGGCCCTGGTCGTCCATGACGCAGTTAAGGTCCACCATGGCGGCGGAGTCCTCCTCATAGCACAGGTCCAGCAGAGGCACATCGTTCACAATGCCAGCGGACACGGCGGCCACATAGCCGCTCACCGGATACTCAGAGAGCTGGCCGTTCTCCATCATCTTTTTAAAAGCCAGCATCATGGCCACAAAGCCGCCGGTGATGGAGGCGGTACGGGTTCCCCCGTCCCCCTGAAGCACATCACAGTCGATGGTGATGTTCCAGGGGCCCAGCTTCTTCATGTCCACCACAGAGCGAAGGGCCCGGCCAATGAGGCGCTGGATCTCGGCGCTGCGGCCGTTGAGCTTCAGCTTGGAAATGTCCCGGCGGGAGCGCTCCCGGTTGGCCCGGGGCAGCATGGAATACTCGGCGGTGACCCAGCCCTCCCCTTCGGGGACGTGGCGGGGGGGCTTATCCTCCACGCTGGCAGTACACAGCACATGAGTGTTGCCGCAGCGAATGAGACAGGAGCCCTCGGCAAACTTGTTGACATTGGGAATGATCTCCACCGGGCGCAGCTCATTGGCCGCCCGGCCGTCAATTCTGGACATAAAAGACTTCCTCTCCGCAATTTTTCTCATATTGTATCATAATTCGACACAAGAAAGTATAGATAGAATGTAAATAAACCAGGGAATTTTTCCGGTTCTTGTGTCAGCTTTTTAAGCTTCACCCTCAAGCTGCCCCAATTCCAGCTTAAATAAGCGCCTGGGCAAACTCCACTGCGTCAAAGGGCTTCAGGTCGTCCACGCCCTCGCCCACACCGGCAAACTTCACCGGCACGCCCAGCTCCTTGGCGATGGCAATGGCGATGCCGCCCTTGGCGGTGCCGTCCAGCTTGGTGAGGACAATGCCGGTAATACCGGCGGCCTCCTTGAACTGCTTGGCCTGGATGAGGCCGTTCTGACCGGTGGTGGCATCCAGCACCAGCAGAGTCTCCCGGGCGCTGCCAGGCAGCTCTCGGTCGATGACCCGGGAGATCTTATTCAGCTCGTTCATCAGGTTCTGCTTGTTGTGAAGCCGTCCGGCGGTGTCCACCAGCACCACATCGGTGCCTCGGGCTTTGGCGGCGCTCATGGCATCAAACACCACGGCGGCAGGGTCGGCTCCCTCGTGCTGCTTGATGATATCCACCCCGGCCCGGTCGGCCCAGATGGTCAGCTGCTCGGCGGCGGCGGCACGGAAGGTATCGGCGGCGCAGAAGAGGACCTTCTTCCGCTCCCCCTTCAGCTGCCGGCCGATCTTGCCGATGGTGGTAGTCTTGCCCACTCCGTTTACTCCGATGAACAGCACCACCGAGGGGCGGGTAGACAGATTGAGGCTGGACTCCCCGGCGCTGAGGGCATCTGCAATGACCTCCACCATGCAGCTGCGGGCCTCCTCCAGGGTTTTGATCCCCCGCTGGCGCACCCGGCTTTTCAGCTCCTCCACCAGCTCCAGCGTCACGTCCATACCGGTGTCGGCCAGAATGAGGGACTCCTCCAGCTCGTCATAGAAGTCGTCGTTGAGCTCGGAACCAAAGCTGGCAAAAATGTTGATTTTTTTCAGTTTATCAAAAAAGCCCATTGGTTGCTTCTCTCCTTATTGTTCCACTTTTTCTCCGCAATAGGGGCAGTACTGTCCCCACTGGAAAGACTCGTTCAAGCCCTCCCCGCAGAAGGGGCAGAAGGCCGGGGTATCCTGCTCGGTGGCAGCAGGCTCGCTCACTTCCGCCTGCCCCGAAGACTGTGCGGACGAAGCCGCTTCCTGCGGGATGGCCGCACCCAGTCCGGCAAACACCAACTTAATGCCCACAAACAGTACCAGGATCAGGGCAATCAGCCCCACAATGGGCAGCCATCCCTTTTTGTTTTGTTCTGAATCGTGCAAACTAATTCCTCCTTGTGAAGCGTCACCGGATGTTCAGCTCTTTCTCCACGTCGTTCAGGTTGATGGTCAGCATTCGGCTTACGCCCTGCTCCTGCATGGTGACGCCGTAGAGAATGTCGGCCTCTTCCATGGTGCCTCGACGGTGGGTAATGACAATAAACTGGGTCTTGTCCGACATGGCGCGCATGTAGTGGGCAAAGCGCACCACGTTATTATCGTCCAGCGCCGCTTCAATCTCATCCATCACCACGAAGGGGGTGGGACGTACCTTCAAAATGGCAAAGTACAGGGCGATGGCCACAAAGGCCTTTTCTCCGCCGGAGAGGAGGGTGATAATCTTCAGGGCCTTGCCCGGGGGCTGGACCTTAATTTCAATGCCGCAGTTGAGGATATCATTCGGGTCCTCCAGCTCCAAGGTGGCCTTGCCTCCGCCGAAGAGCTCCACAAAGGTCTGTCCAAAGGCCTCGTTGATGGTCTTGAACTCCCGGGCAAAGATGGTTTTCATCTCGGAGGTAATGCCCGCGATAATCTCCTCCAGCTCCTTTTTGGCCCGGTCCACGTCGTCCCGCTGGTCGGTGAGGTAGGTATAGCGCTCGTTGACCCGCTGGAACTCCTCAATGGCTCCCACATTCACATGGCCCAAGGCCGAGATGGACCGCTTCAGCTCGGCAATGCGGCGGCTGGCCTTCTGGACCGATTCGATCTCCACCCGCTGCTGCTTGGCCGCCTCGTGAGAGAGCTCATAGTTTTCCCACAGTTTGTCCAGCAGCTGCTTTTCTTCCATGGAAGCGGATACCCGCCGCTGATCCAGGCGGGAGACCTCTCCCTCGGTGCGCAGCAGCTCCTCGTTGAGGCTCTGGCTCTCCCGGGTGGACTTCACCCGCTCGCCCTCCAGCTCCAGCTTCTCCTGGTTCAGCCGGACCACCGCCTCGTTCTGGACGCGGGTTTCCTCCTGGAGGCCGGACAAAGCCGCCTGCTTCTCCTGGATTTCCAGGGCAAACCCCTCATTTTTGCTCTCATAATCGGCCATGAGCGCCTGGCTCTGGGTGCGGTCCCCGGCCATGCTGTCTTTTAGGCTTTCCAACTCGTGAAGGCCCGAACGGGTGGCCTCCCGCTCCGCCTCCAGGGCGGCCTGGGCAGCGGTGAGCTCGGCGGCCTCCCGGGCAATCCGGGCCGACCGCTCCTGCAAATCAGTCTGGCCCTTGGCCTTGCCCTCCGCCTCACTCTTGAGCGCGGCGGCTTCGCCTTCCAGCTCCTGAATGTGCACGCGGGCCGTCTGGGTGTCCTCTTCAATCTGGCCGGAACGGCTCTTCAGTTGCTCCAGCTCCTCCTCCAGGCTCTCCTGCTGGTTCTCCAGGTCGGAGACCACACTGCGGCAGTGGGACACCTCGCCCTCCGCCTTCAGGATGGCATCCTCCCACATTCTCAGCTGGTTCTGGGCGGTCTCCAGCTCATAGCGGGCTGCGGTGGTCTCCCGCTCCGCCTCTGCCAGATCCCGGGCCCCCTGGGCCACCTGGCTCCGGATATCCTCCAGCTGCTTTCCAAGCCGCTCCAGCTCGTTGGCACGGCTTAAAATGCCGGCGCTGCGGCTGGCCGATCCGCCGGTCATGGAGCCGCCGGGGTTCAGCACCTGGCCGTCCAGGGTGACGATTCGGAACTTGTAGCCATACTTGCGGGCCACGGTAATGGCCGTATCCAGGTTCTCCATAACGGCCACCCGGCCCAGCAGGTTGGAAAATACGTTTTTATACCGGGGGTCAAAGCTGACCAGCTGGTCACCTACCCCCACAAAGCCCGCCTCGCGCTGCAGGCTCTGTCCCTCCCGCAGCTCTCCCGGGCGGATGGAGCTGAGGGGCAAAATGGTAGCCCGTCCGGCATCCCGGCGCTTCAGATATTGGATGACGGCCTTGCCGTCCTCCTCCCGGTCCACCACGATATTCTGCATGGCGCCTCCCAGGGCGGTCTCAATGGCTACGGTGTACTGGTCGGGCACCTTCAGAAGGTCGGCCACCGGGCCGTGAATGTGCTGAAGGGTTCCCCGCTGGGCCTCCCCCACCACCAGCTTTACCGCCTTGGAGTAGCCCTCGTGCATTTGCTCCATCTCTTTGAGCAGCTTCATCCGGGAGGTCAGGGCATTCTCCTCCATCTGGAGCTTCACATGGCGGTCTTTGGCCTCATTGGCCTTCTTTTGCCGGGAATCCATCCGCAGCTGATAGCCGCTGATGACATTCTTCACCGCGTCCCGCTCCTCCAGAGCGTCCTCATAGCTCTTCCGGGCAGCTTTGCTGTCTGCCCTGGCCTGTTCCAGGCGCTGTTCCAGCTCTCCCAGTTCACGGCGTACGCTCTCGTCCCGGTCCAGCACCTCCTGGGCGGCGGCAGCCAGAGCGGAGAGGAGGGCCTTGGCTTCGGCCGTTCCCGCAGTCCCCAGATCCGCCTGGTTGCGCAGCTGCTCCAGCTCCCGTGCCAGGGTGCCCGCCGAGCTGGCGGCCTCCTCCGCCTCCCGGCTCTTAGCCTCCAGGGCAGCCCGGCCCTGCTCCATCTGCTGTTCAATTTCCTCCAGGCGCTCCCGCCGCTGCTCAATCTGGGCGGAGAGAGAGCCCTCCCGGCCCTCCTGCTGCTCCAGGTCGGCCCGGATGCGCTGAGCGGACTCCTGGTTGTGGGCAATGTTGCTCTGGAGTACCGCAATGGCCGACTCCAGCTCGTTCATTCTGGCTTGGCGGCCCTGAAGCTCAAAGCGCAGCCGGTCGGCCTCCACATCCTTTTCCCGCATCTGCTGGGAGAATTGCTCTGCGGCGGCATAGGCCTTCTCCTGGGCCACCCGCACCTCTTCCCGCTGGCGCACGGCCTCCTGATAATCGGCCTCCAGCTTGATGTTGTTGGTGCGGATGCGCTCCAGGGTATCCAGCCACACGGAAATCTCCAGCCCCCGCAGCTCATCCCGGAGCACCAGGAACTTTTTGGCCTTTTCGCTCTGCTCCCGCAGCGGCTCCACCTGATACTCCAGCTCAGAAATCTTATCGTTAATGCGCACCAGATTCTCGTCCGTGCGCTCCAGCTTCCGCTCCGCCTCTTCCTTCCGGTGGCGGTAGCGGGAAATTCCCGCCGCCTCCTCGAAAATTTCCCGGCGGTCGGAGGATTTTACCGACAGAATTTCATCAATCTTGCCCTGGCCGATGATGGAGTAGCCCTCCCGGCCCAGGCCGGTATCCATAAACAGCTCGTTGACATCTTTGAGACGGACCGAGCGGCGGTTGATATAATACTCGCTCTCGCCCGAGCGGTAATATCGCCTGGTGACCATCACCTCAGACTCCTCCATATCAAAGATATGAGAGGTGTTGTCCAGCACCAGGGACACCTCGGCGTAGCCCGTCTGCTTGCGCTTGGCGGTGCCGCCGAAGATCACGTCCTCCATCTTTCCGCCCCGGAGGGCGCGGGTGGACTGCTCCCCCATCACCCAGCGG
>DBFWXD010000377.1:0-2487 GCA_048215895.1 Eubacteriales bacterium | reverse complement strand
TCGTATAATATTGCAAGATCCGCCGCGAACGGCGAAAAACGCGAATTGGCCGATGTTGATATAAAATTGACCTTTTGTCAGCCGTTCCAGTTCTCCCGCATGAGAACCTGGTCGCCGGATTGGTACTCTTTTGCATATTTTCCGGGGGTGACGCCGGTGAGATGGCCGAAGGTGCGGATAAAGTGGGAGTTGTCCGAGAAGCCGGACATCTCGCCCGCCTGCTGGACGCTGATGCCGTCCTGAAGAAGCTGCCGGGCCTTCAGCACCCGGCTGTAAATGATGTATTCCATGACAGAAAAGCCGGTTGCGGATTTGAAAATCCGGCACAGATAGTGCTTGCTGATATAGAAGTGGCCGGCAATCTGGTCCAGGGAGAGGGGCTCGGACAGGTTGTCCCGGATGTAGTCCAGGATAGGGGAGACCCGAAGAAAGTCCTTGTTGCAGATGGCCTCGCCGGCAGTGGCCGCGTTCAGAGTGGGGGCCAGGCGGAGGAGAAGGTTTAAAAGAGCCACGGTCTGGCGGATGTCGCTGCCGAAGCTGCCGTCGTTTTTGTTGCGCTCCAGAGCCTGGAAAAGCTCGATAATTTCCGTCATTTGCTCGGGATTGAGCTCAGCACGGCGGAACGTGACCTGCCCCAGCTGAGTCAGATCGGTCTGGGGCGTGGACAGCTGGGCCAGGGCCTTGTGGCTGATGTGCAGCACGTAGCGGGCGTGAAAACCCGTGGCCATGGTGCGGTGGAGCGTATTTTCGCCAATGAGGTACAGTGTCCCGCGGCGCAGGGGATAGACCTGGTCATTGACGAAAATGTTTCCGGGGCTGGTGAGGGGAAGCAGAAGCTCATAATGGTCATGGAAATGGAGTCGGCTCATGTTCCAGGTGTCATTATGGTTCAGTTGCAGGTGAAATTCCACGTTTGTCATAGGATTGAAGCCCTCCAAATCCGACGGTATCAGTCGCTTTTGGCTATTGTACCACGCCAGGAGAATATATGCAAACTTTTTGCTAAGTTACAGATAGACCTAATATGAGAAATGTGATAAAATAGGCACTGTAAAATAGCCCGTGGACCGTACCTTGAAAACCTGAGCAAAAGAGAGAACAAAAACATTTGTAATGGGGGTTTTATCATGAACAAAGTTTATTCCCTGCATGACGCCGTGGCGAAGTTCGTCGAGAGCGGAGATTGCATCTGCTTTGGCGGGTTCACCACCAACCGCAAGCCTTATGCGGCCGTGGCCGAGATCCTGCGCCAGGGCCAGAAGGACTTCACCGTTTGGGCTGGTCCCGCCGGCGGTGACTGGGATATGATGATCGGAGAGGGTCGCGTAAAGACCTACATCAACTGCTACACCGCCAACTCCGGCTATACCAACGTGTCCCGCCGCTTCCGCGCCGCCATTGAGAAGGGCGAGCTGGTGTACGAGGACTATTCTCAGGACGTGCTCATGCTCCAGCTGCATGCCGCTTCCCTGGGCCTGCCCTTCCTGCCTGTGCGTCTGATGCAGGGCTCCGGTCTGATGAAGTACTGGGGCATCAGCGAGGAGCAGCGCAAGACCCTGGAGAAGGTTGACGACCTGAAGTGCGTGGAGATCGACAATCCCTTCAAGCCCGGCGAGAAGGTCGTGGCCGTGCCTGTGCCCAAGCTGGACACCGCCATCATCCACGTCCAGAAGGCCTCTCCCGACGGCACCTGCATCATCGAGGGCGACGAGTTCCACGATGTTGATGTGGCTGTTGCCGCCCGCAAGGTCATTGTCACCTGCGAGGAGCTGGTGAGCGACGAGTACATCCGCCGCGATCCCACTCTGACCCGCATCTTCGGTGAGTGTGTCAGCGCTGTGGTCCACTGCCCCTACGGTGCCTGGCCCTCCCAGTGCTACAACTACTACGACAACGACTCCCACGCCCTGAAGGAGTACGACAAGGCCTCCAAGTATCAGGACGCCGAGGACGCCAAGGCCCAGCTGGAGAAGGCCGCTGTCAAGGCCGAGAAGGCTGCCGCTGCCAAGCCCGAAGACGAGAAGCTGGCCGAGGCCGCTGCCAAGGCCCGCAAGGCTGCTGAGGACGCCAAGGCCGGCACCGCCATCCCCGAGACCTTCCAGGATTACCTGCAGAAGTGGGTTTACAGCGTGAAGGACAATGAGGAGCTGCTGGACAAGGTGGGCGGTTCCCGTCTGATGCGCCTGAAGAACGAGCCCCACCTGGGTTATTCCACCAGACACTAAGTTGAAGTTGGGAGGTTATGACAATGTCTGATTATACAAAGTATACCAAGCAGGAAATGCAGGCTTACGCCATTGCTAAGAACATCAAAGAGAACCAGATCGTCATCGTGGGCACCGGCCTTCCCCTGATCGGCGCCTCCCTGGCTAAGCGGGCGGTCTGCCCCTCCTGCCACCCCATCGTGGAGAGCGGCCTGATGGACTGCTCCCCCGTGGAGGTCCCCCGTTCCGTGGGCGACAACCGCTTCATGGCCCACTGCGCTGT
>DBFWXD010000376.1:0-6158 GCA_048215895.1 Eubacteriales bacterium | reverse complement strand
CCGAATTTCTTTGAAAAATTTTTTATAGTCTTTATAGGCTTGCAAGGAACACGTTGAAAAGTTCCGCAGAGGTGTGCCAGTCCAGGATTAACCGTGGGTAATTATTTATCCAGTCCTGGACCCGGCGCACCTCTTTTTGTGTTACCTTACGGAAGTCCGTGCCCTTGGGGAAAAACCACCGGATAAGCTGGTTCTGCTTCTCGTTGCTGCCGCGCTCTCCGGGGGACCTGGGGTGGCAGTAGTAGACGTGGGTGCGCTTCTCTCCGGGCAGCAGGCAGGAGCG
Organism: Eubacteriales bacterium; assembly: GCA_048215895.1. Classification (GTDB taxonomy): domain Bacteria; phylum Bacillota; class Clostridia; order Oscillospirales; family Oscillospiraceae; genus Lawsonibacter. The sequence continues at coordinate 5,875 of DBFWXD010000376.1, read as the reverse complement.
CTCCATGCCCTTGCAATCGGCAAATTCGCTCCCGTTGTCCACGGTGATGCTCTTGAACACCTGCCGGAACATAGCGGTCCCCATGCGCCGCTCCAGCCGGTCCAGAACGCCCACGACGCTGGCGGCGGTGTCGTCGTGCATCTTGCGGATGATCTCGTCCCGCGTCACGCGTCCGGTGAGGACGCACAGGGCGGCCTTGGTGCCCTTCTTGCCCACTACGCTGTCCATCTCCCAGTGGCCCGGTTCCTCCCGGTTATTGATGTGCTCCGGGCGATGCTCGATGCTGTCCCCTCTGGGGGCTTTTGCCGCTTTCACGCGGTTGTAGGTCCGCTTCTGGTCGCTCTTGTAGCGCAGCTCCTTGTTGGTCAGGGGCCACAAGTCCCCGTTCTCGATGTACTTATACACAGTCTGACGGCATAATGTGCAGGAGAAGGTGGTCTCCGGCGTTTTGCCCAGCATGGAACAGGCAGCAGACGGGGAATACCCCTCGGAGATGGTTTTGACCAGCCACCGGGCCAGCCGGTGGTCTTTGCCTATTTTCAGAGGCTTTTCCATGTTCTTCTTGCGGTCCAGGTGGTAGTCCTTGGCAACATCGGCGGAGTAGGAGATATAGGTGGTCAGGTCGCTGCGTTTCAGCTCCACCGCACCCCTCCGGCACTCGTCGTAGACCGTGCTGTGATGCACGCCCAGATAGCGGGCGATCTGCGGCTTGCTGTACCCCTCGCGGAGCATTTTTTCAATGGTCAATCTGTCGTTCCAGGTCAAGTGTGCGCCCTTATATCTCGGCATAGGAAAACCTCCATTTGCAATACTTTTGCATAGCATTTGTATATCTTTAGCACACTTTTTTCGGCCATGTCAATAGCCCCGGAAGATGCAAAAATCCCCCTACTATCCGTAGGGGGATTTCAAAATTTTTTATTCTTTTCCAGTCAGCCAGTCCATCGTCACGCCCAGGACCTCGGCAAAGATCATCAGCTCGTAGTCCGTCACGAAGCGGTCCCCGGTCTCTATCTTGCTGATGGCCTCCCGCTCAATGAACACACCCTTGACCTGCATCCTTGCAGCGAGGTCCGCCTGGGAGATGCGTTTGGTCGCCCGCACCTGGTGGATGCGGTCCCCGGAGATATTCTTTTGTCCCTCAAAATCGTAAATCTTCACACGCAGCCCCTCCTCGGCACCTTGACAGTACCACGGAAAAGGACTATCTTTGTAATAAAGATTTACAACCTTTATCGTTTTGGTACAAAAAGTGGGAATATCTCACTTCACGTCCGGCAGCTTGTCCAGCATCCCGGCGGCCTCCAGCAGATTGTAGATGATCTGGGCCGTGGCCTCGCGGGTGATGGGCTTCTGCCATCCATAGTTGCCCGCGCCGTCTCCGGCAAAGATGCCCTTGCGCTTGCAGTAGTCGGTAGCCTCCTTGGCCCAGGCGGAGGGGTTGTCCCCGGTGTCGGCGCAGCTCGTGAGCTGTTTGGTGTCCATAGTTTCTTCATCCTTTCCGGCCTTTGCGGCCTCCAGTCTTTTGTTGACTTCTGCGGCGATCTGGCTGTGGCGGCTGTAAAGCCAGTCACCAGGGCAGGCTTTCGCCGCAAACCAGCGGTGGACGGTCATGTTCTGCTGGTCTACCTGACCTACGAGGTTTTTATCTCCCTTCCAAAGCAGCCTGGGGATGCCGTTGCGTTGGCAGATGTCCACCAGCAGGTCAATGAGGGACTTGTAGGCCGCGTCGGAGACCGGCCACGGGTCCTTGGCAACGGTGTTCGCCACCTCGATGGTGACGGCCCGGTTGTCGTTGCTGGAGGAGGAGGTACACCACGAACGGTTGGCCTCGTCCACATACAGGCCGATGCGCCCGTCGCTGCCGATGCCGTAGTTGCTGCTGGCCTGGCGTTCCTTGTTCTGGAACAGTTCGCCGCAGCGCTCCACGGACAGGTTCCCGGCCATACAGTGGATGGAGATGGTGTCGATGGCGTGCTTGCGCTTGCCGGAATGGTTGGGGGACAGCTTGGTGTAGCTGACCAGCGGGCTGTTACTCATTGCCCGCACCTTCTTTCAGAACGCCGTGGTTGAGTTCGTAGACGGCGGCCTCAATGAGCGCGTCGATGCGGTCCTCGTCCAGAGTGATGCCGTGCTCCGCCAGCCAGTTGAGGACATAGGCTTTCTTCTCCTCGCCGCGCCCGCTGCCACGGTAGATTTGCTCCGCCGCCGTCACGGCGATTTTCACCCAGGCATTGATCTCCGCCTGCTGCTGGGCCGTGGTCCGGCTCTTGATATAGGGAATGACCACGGCGGTGATGACGGCAGCCACAAGGGCAGCCGCCGCTTCAATGATGGTCGTAATATCCATGATGTGCTCCTTCCTTTACTCCACGATTTCCCAGTCGTCGGCCAGCATATCCGCCTGGCTTGCAAGCCATCCGATTTGCACGCCGGAAGTGCCGCAGAATGCGATAGCCTTGTTCCCAATGGCCGCGTGCTCGGCATTGACGATTGTGCCAGCCGGGGACGTGTAACTAATGGCAGAGGCCAGCTCAATGTGCTGGTTCTTTCCGTTCCAGCCCGCCCGTCTGCACTTCTTCCCCTTCTTCATGGCCTCGATAGCCAGACCGAAGCTCATACTGTCGATGGGGCGGTACGCTTCCTCAAACACGGCCTTGGGGCTAAAGCTCTCGTAGCCGTCCGGGTAGCAGACCTTATAGCCCTCCTCATCGGGGACCATGCCCATGGCGATGGGCTGGTCCTTCTCATAGACTTTGCAGCCCTTGCGAATAGCGGGGACCGCCTCAATGATTTTTGTGCCGATATAGGTTTTCATTTCGATTTCCTCCTTTAGCAATCTCGTTTGATTTTCTTCTCCGGTGCGTTGCTCTTGCCGAACACCACCCCGTCGTTGTGCTCGAAGATGTTCTCCACCACCTTGAGGACATTCACGCCCAGGATGGTCTCGATGGCCTGCTCGGACAGGTCCACCACCGGGAACACCTGGCCCAGCCGCACCGTGGCGTACAGGGCGATGAGGTAGGACATCGTGACCCACCCCAGCGCGGCGATCTGCGTTGTCACGAACAGTCGCCGCGTGGTTGTCTTAATGTTCTTCATCTCGTACCGCCTCCAGATGGTCAATGCGGTGGTGTGCGGACTTGGCGCTGGCCTCCACGGCAGCCAGACGGCCCTCCACCTCTGTGTTGGTCTTGCGCTGCTCTCGCTGTTCCGTCTTGATCTCGTCCGTGTTGGACTTGATGTACCCCAGCTCTGTCAAAACGGTGCCGAGCTGTTGGCCGTTGCTCCTGTCGTCTTTTCCCTTGTTGTGGGAGAAGGTGGCATAACTGATGACAGCACCCAGCACCGTGCATACCAGTCCCACAATGATGTTCCACTCCATTGGTATCACCTGCCTTTCCCATTGAGCATATCAAAGCCCCGCATCCTTTTCGCCCCGAAGCAGATAAAAATTTGAAAGAGAGGAAAACCGAATGAGCTTGAAAATGGGACCCATGTTGCTCCCCAGCTATAAGCAGGAATGGGAGAAAACAATGGCGCAACGGTATAAAGATGTGAACTTCCCTTCATCCGGCCCGGATTGTTTCGAGGCTTGGTTGAGCGAGCGGGCTTACTCGCTGCGGGATAGCTTGAACTATGCAAACGCAAAGGCCGGAAGGGCAGAGCAGGAAGCCCGTGCATATAAAAAGCAGCGCAATATCGCCCTGGTCCTCTGCGTCGTTTTCTTTGCCTTAGCGCTGCTCTTTGCTACGCGGCCCGCCTCGGCAGCTCCGGCGGCAAAGGCGGCGGTGGTGAGCGCCCAGCGGGCGGAGGAAGTGGTAGCAAGTGCTAACAGCGATAAGTACCACCGGCTCACCTGCGATTATGCGGGCAACATCCTGGAGGAAAACAAGGTCTACTATAAAACGCCCGCAGACGCGGAGCGGGACGGCAAATATGCCTGCTCCGTATGCAGGCCATGAGGAGGGAACGTATGGGCAAAGCAATATTTCTCGCATTGATTGTCTATTTCATTCTCCGTTCGTTCTGGGACTTGCGCGAGAGCGGAGAGCGAAAGCGGCACCCGTCCTTGGAAATTCCGCTCAAAAGAGACGGGGAACTGGACAAATATTTCCGTTCACACGGGATAGACACGGATGCAGACAAGGCCGATTTTGTAGAGCGTGCGGCTACGGCGGCGGCGTTTGAAGAAAATAAGAAGGGCTGGGATTAACTCCCGGCCCTTCTTTCTTTACCATTCGCTGGTGTAGACGGTCCCCCAGAGGAAAGCCCGCTGCTCGTCGGTCAGGCCGGAGAAGTCCTCCAGCCATTCCCGCACATGGTCGCTCTTGGCCTCGCCCTTCACGGTCTTGCCGTCTGCGTCCTTGGTCCCTTCCATCTCGTTGTAGGCGGTGTGGAACAGGACGTACTCCCAGGGTTCGATGCCCTGGGCCTCTGCGTCGTCGGCCTGGGCCATCCACTTGGTGCTGACCTCGTACTGTCCGTCGGAATGGTCCGCCAGGGCGCTCTTGTCGGCCAGATCATAGGCCGCCTTGAGCACCTTGTCGCGGGTCTCGTCGTCCATTCCCCGGAAGATGGGGCTGCTCGCCAGGTCGTCGGCCATGCTGCGGTAGTCGTTGGCCCGCTGGTCGGAGTATGCCCGGTAGGCGCTGCTGCCCAGGTCGTCCGCGCCGAAGGTCTCCTCCTTCTCCTTGGCCGGGGCGTATTTGTCCCGGCTGCCGATAAGGTCCCGTGCCCTCTGGGGCAGGGTGTAGTCCGGGTCCTTCTCAACGGCCTTGTTGTAGCGGCTCCGCATGGCGCTGTCGATGCTTGCGCCGTCCACGCCCATGCTGTTCATCAGGTCGTCCCTGATGTGCTGGTAGGTGTCCATGTCGCCCTGCTCCAGCGCCCGGTACAGAATGGCGTAATAGCGGTTCTTGTTGCCGGTGTTGGAGATGTTGTAGATAGCCTTTTCCATCTCATACTGGAGCGGGATGTTGCCGGTCTCCACCGCCGCGCTCCGGGCCAGGCCCCACATATCCCGCGCCAGGTTGGAGGCCGGGATGCCGAACATCTTTGCACCGGCGGCCAGCAGTCCCTTGAGGGCGTAGGCCCTGGTCCGCTTGCCCTGGCCGTCGGCGCTCTGGATGGCCGTCTGTCCGGCCTGGATAAGATCGGACACGATCTCCATTTCCGTGCGGGACACGTCGTAGCCCTGCATGATGGACAGCGCGTCCTTCACAAAGGGGATTTGACCCAGGGGGTTCATGTTGCTGCCGACGTTGCCCTCCATGATGGCGTTCCAGGCTTTCTCCCAGGGGGTCTCCTCGTCACCGGAGATGCCGGTGAACGCAGCCCGGAAGCGCTCCCAGTATTTTTTATCTTCGTCATCGTCGCGCATGGCGTCGATAAGGCTCTGGGCCAGAGCGTTGACCACGTTCGTCACCACCAGGGCCGTGGCTGCCCGGCCCATCGTCTTGATGGCCTTGCCGCGCTTCTGGCTGTTCTGTTCGTAGCGCACCTGGTCATAGGCCCGCATCAGCAGGTTGAGGCTCATAATTGGCTCGCCCATGAAACTGGTCGCCTGCTTCACCACCGCGTTGCTGGAGCGCATGATGTTGGACCGCTGGAGAACGCCGTCTACCACCTGGGTCTGGTCGATGACTTCCGCGAACAGCTTTGCCGTCTGCTGGTAGAACGCCTCGCTGCCCTTGGTGAGGCCCTGGTGTTCCCGCGCCGTGGCCCACTCGCAGGCGTTCCACAGCTTGCCCCAGGTCACGGCGTCCGCCGCGCCCGCAGGGGCGGAAAGGGCGTCGTTCAGCTTCCGCACGTTCGTCCGGTTGTCGAACAGCGTCTCGGTCATCTTGTAGGGGCTGGAGATGTCGAAGCCGCC
>DBFWXD010000375.1:0-3072 GCA_048215895.1 Eubacteriales bacterium | reverse complement strand
TCCTCATTTACCTCCAGACGTTACTAAATTCATATGACACGCCGTCATATGGTGCTCATCGATGGGCTTGAGCTCTGGAACGCTCTGCCGCACGCCTCGGTTGCGTAGGCGCAGCGGTTGGAAAAGGGGCATCCAGGCGGCATATGGACAATGGTGGGCGGCTGTCCCTCGATGGCAACCAGCCGCTCCCGGTTGCCGCTCTTGGGGAGCGCGGCGATCAGCGCCTTGGTATAGGGGTTCGCCGGCGTCTCCAGCACCTGCCTGGTGGCGCCGCACTCCAGAATGATACCGCCGTACATGATGGCGATCTGATCCGCCACCTGGGCCGCCACACCGATGTCGTGGGTCACCATCATGATGGACATGCGGTCGCTCTCCTGCAGTTCCAAGAACAGGTTGAGAATCTGTTTTTGGATGGTGACATCCAGGGCCGTTGTGGGCTCGTCCGCCAGCAGCAGGCAGGGATTGCAGCACAGCGCCATAGCGATGACCGCCCGCTGGCGCATGCCGCCGCTCATCTCGTGTGGGTAGGCGTTCATCCGCTCCCTGGGCGAAGGGATACCCACCTTGACGAAGAGCTCTTCTACCCGCTCCCTGGCCTCTGCCTTTGTCAGGCTGGAGTGCGCCCGGATGGTCTCTACAATCTGATAGCCCACCTTATACATCGGGTCCAGCGCGGACAGAGAGTCCTGATAGATCATGGCCATCCGGTTGCCCCGGATATCCCGGAATTCCTTCTCACTCATTCGGAACAGGTCATTTCCCAGAAACTCCGCCTGTCCCTCTACGGCGGCTGTCTTGGGCAGAATCCGGAGCAGCGCCTTCATATAGGTGCTCTTTCCAGAGCCGGACTCCCCCAATATCACCAGCGTCTTGCCCCGCTCCAGGCTCAGGGAAACCCGGTTCACCGCCCGAACCATCCGGTCCTTGATCTTGAAATCTGCACACAGCCCGTTGGTCTTAACAATGATGTCGCTCATCCGCATTCACTCCATGCGCTTCTTAAAATCCAATACTTCTTCATACGATGGGATAGAATCCTGTGCCCCTACCCTGGACACCGCCAGGGCGGACGCCATATTGGCGAAGACGATCGCCTCCTCCGTGGAGCGGCCGTCCGCCAGCTCCCGGGCCAGCGCCGCGTTGAAGGTGTCTCCTGCCGCTGTGGTATCCACCGCCTGTACCTCGGGCGGGCGGTAGAGCGTATGCCCCTCCCGGTTGACATGCAGGGCACCGCGGCTTCCCAGCGTAATGATGATATTCCGCGTCCCTTTCTCCAGCAGGGGTTTGCAGTGAACCGCAAGCTCCTCCACTTCATCGGTCGGGCAGCCGGTCAGGTGCTTGAATTCGCTCTCATTGGGGGTCAGATAGTCCAGTCCCGCATATACTTCATCAGGCAGGCTGTCCGGTGCGGGGGCCGGGTTGAGAATGACGGTTTTGTGCAGCCCACTGGCCAGCTCTACCGCATAGCAGACGCTCTCAAAGGGGATCTCCATCTGGAGCAGCACAATGTCGCTCTCCTCAAACCGCGCCCGGTTCCGCCTCAGATAGTCCACATCGCATAGGTTATTGGCGCCGGGAATGACAATTATGGAGTTGTTTCCCGTCTCATTCACACAGACCACCGCCATGCCGGTGGATACCCCGTCCACCGTCCTTATTGCGCGGGTGTCCACATTGGCCTGTTGCAGATTTCGCACCAGCTCACCGCCCAGGGGGTCATCTCCCACCGCATTGAGGAACGCGGTGTCCCCGCCCAGGCGTCCGCAGGCATACGCCTGGTTGGCCCCCTTCCCGCCGCAGGTCTTTCGGAAGGAGCGGCACAGGATGGTTTCGCCCAACTCCGGGCCCTGCCGTACTCCGATCACAAAGTCGACGTTCGCGCTTCCTACCACCAAAATCTTTTTCAATGAGAACACCCCTACGTCTTCCTAGATTCTTTCCCCCGCCGGGGCACCGATGCCGGATGATCCGCTGTGCTTATACATATAAAATCCGTTCGCCATAGATGGTCTTGACTGAGCCTCTCACCACCAGCTTGGGCTGGAGGTGGATATTTTTGGTTTCAATGGGCTTACCCACGATTGCCCGGATCAGCGTATCCGCCGCCCGGCGTCCCATTTCGATGGTCGGCTGCTGAATGGTGGCCAGAGGCGGGTCACATAGCTGAGAAAAGCCGATGTTGTCAAAGCCGATGATTTCCACATCCTCCGGGATAGCGTAAGTCAGCTCCTTGAGCGCCTTAATGGCGCCCAGCGCCATGGTATCATTGGCCGCCAGGACTCCGGTAAAGCGGGTGCCCTCCCGCTCCAGCTCCATGATGGCCCGGTATCCGCTTTCAAAGGTGTAGTCGCCATATTTAATGAGCCGCTCCTCAAACGGCAGCCGGTACTGCTCCAGCGCATCCCGGTAGCCCTGAATCCGCTCCACCGAGGTAGAGATGTTTCGCGGACCGGAGATCAGAGCGATTTTCTCGTTACGATGCTGAATGAGCAGGCTGCACGCCATGAAAAGGGCGTAGGAGTTGTCCACAAAGATTCCCGCCGTATACTCGGCGCCCGCCAGCATGCGGTCCACCAGCACACAGGGCACGCTGTACTTCTTCAGCCTCTGGTAGTGCTCTCCGGCGGTCTGGGCTGTTGTCACTAAAATAATGCCGTCTACCCGCTTGGCCAGGAAGATGGAGAGGTAACGCTCCTCCTTTTCCATGGAGAAATCTGTGTTTCCCAGCAGAACGGTGTACCCTTGCTCTGTGGCCTCCCCCTCGATTGCCTTGACCAGCTCACCGAAAAAGGGGTTTATGATATCCGGGATAATCAGCCCAAGAGTCTTGGACTGGTTCTGGCTCGGCAGGCTGTAGGAGCGGTAGTTCGTCTCCTTCACAATTTGCAATACGCGTCTGCGTGTTTCAGGGCCGACTCCCTGTTCAATTCCGTTTACGACTCTGGAAACCGTCGCTTTTGATACTCCGGCCATTCTTGCGATGTCTTCCATCGTAACTCTCATGTATGCGATCCTTCCATACAGGGGCCCTGCCCTGCGGTGTCATCTGGTACTGTTTTGTTTGTTAAG
>DBFWXD010000374.1:0-10622 GCA_048215895.1 Eubacteriales bacterium | reverse complement strand
TAGCCCTGGCGTTGCTCATTGCGCTCGTACCGGGCCGCCTGGGTCAGCTTCTCCGCTTCGGCCTCCAGCAGCTCGTTGAGGGTTTCCTCTACGCTTCCGCGCACAAGTTCCTTGAGCTGCCCCTTGATAACTTCTTCGTTTAGCTGTACAATCTTTTCGGACATGGTTTGCTGTCTCCTTTCGAATGGTGGTGTCGCAACTTCATTCTACCAGACATCTGCAAACCATGTCTCTTTGTCTTTTTGCTAAACTTATTCTACCTGACCAACCACACAAACCCCACAGACGGTTTTCTGGTTTGACCACAAGAAGGGTACTCCATTTCTCTAGGAGTATCCTTCTTTTGTGTTTTGTGGCGCTGGTTTTGATTCACCACTAAGAAAAGCTCGAGAAACCTCTGTGGTAAGATTTGTCATGGTTGTAGTTCCATTTCATCGTTCATCTTTACAAAACCGTATTTTTCATATATCTGATAGGGAGCCATCTTACGTTACTCCTTTTTCCCGCAGGAGGCGCAGTCCCCTCTGCTCCAAAGTTCTTCTGCTGTGTCCTTCCAGCGTTCCGCATAGGGTACCGTCTTGTCACAAAGGTGATCCACACTCTCCGGGCTCTGATAATCCGTGCTCACAGCGCCGGTCTTTTTCACCATAGCCCGCAGCGCCTGGGGGTTTTCCAGCATGGGACAGGGACGCAGCATGTTTTCATTAAAGGGCTGGTTGTCGTGATACGCCATGAAAATCGGGCTCTTGAGCGCATCCAACAGACTGGTATCATGGATGTTGCAGTTGGAGTAATGGATGAATACGCAGGGCTCCACATCGCCCTTGGCATTGATGTGTAGATAGTTCCGGCCGCCGGCGATGCAGCCGCCCACATATTCCGCATCATTTTGGAAGTCCATGGAAAAGATTGCCTTGCTCTGACGGAATTCCCGAATCCGGTGGTACACTTCTTTTCGCTGCTCCGGGGTAGGCAGCAGCTGGGTGGCTGCATCGTTGCCTACGGGCATATAGTGGAAGAACCAGACAAACAGAGCCCCGCTGTCGATGATGTAGTCAAAAAACGCCTCGCTGGTAATATCCGCATAATTCTGACTGGTATAGCAGGTAGAAATGCCAAAGGGAAGATGATGTTCCTTCAGTAGGGCCATGGCCTTCTTGACTTTCTGATAGACGCCCTTGCCCCGTCGTGAGTCGTTGGCTTCCTCAAAGCCCTCCAGAGAGATAGCGGGGACGAAATTCTTCACCCGCAGCATTTCCTGACAGAATTCTTCGTCGATCAGGGTTCCATTGGTGAAGGAGAGGAACTCGCAGTCCGGGTGCATCTCACACAGCTTCATGAGATCTGCCTTCCGCACCAGCGGCTCACCGCCGGTGTAGATATACATATGAGTCCCCAGCTCTTTTCCCTGGCGGACAATGGAATCGATGGTCTCCAGGCTCAGATTCAGCTGGTTTCCATACTCAGCTGCCCAGCAGCCGGTGCAGTGCATATTGCACGCGGAGGTGGGGTCCAACAGGATTGCCCAGGGAACATTGCAGTTTTCCCGGGCTTTGACCTCCTCCTGGACTGCACTGCCCTTCAGACTGGCGTTAAACAGGAAGTTCTGAAAAAATGCACGCCGCACCCCCGGGTCCAGCTCATAGACCCGCAGGATCAGCTGGTACCAGTTGTTTTTTTCTTCAATGGCCCGGCGGATGGCATCCCGCTGGCTCTGATACCACCCCTCCGGCGTAAACCGGTCCACCAATGACATCAGCTTTGGGATGTTCTCCTCCGGATTCCCCTCAATGTACTTCAACGCCTGATTGATGGCAAAATTTTGCATACTGTCTTTCACGTTATTCATATTGTTCATCCTTTCACGGCCCGATTCCGGCTGGTTAAGGCACATTATAGGGAATAAACGCGAAAAGTCACGGGACACAATACACATCCAGTCCAAATTTACGACACCCCCCCACCTCCGTTACGTTTTGGGACAAATGACTTAAATTGTCCCTTGTTCCCGTCTCCATGTGGCACTAAGCTTTTCTCACCACAAAACAATCAACTGGCTGGAAGGAGTCCCATTTATGGAAAACAGCATATCCCGTATTTTAATTGAAACCACCGTCCGGCAAACATTGAAGGGGCTGAAAGAGAATCCCAAGCGGAGCACCCGGAATTTAGTGGATATGGCCCTGCATTTTTCAGAGGGCCGCTTTCAAAGCCACTTTTTTCAGACCGCTCACACCATGCTGGAGCACGAAGAGAGTGCATACTACACCCTGATTGAGGATGCCGTCAGCCATATCGAGACGGAGCACCTGGTTACATTCGGTATGAATCTGGGCTATAACAGCTTCACCTGGGGCGCCCAGCGTATCCGCATGCACGAGAACCACCTGGGTTTCAATATCCCCTGGACCGTGCTTTTCCAAATGGACCAGTCCCAATATTCTAACCGTCTCCCCCAATATGACCGTGCCATCCAGGAGGGTGAGCAGCTTGGAATCTATTGCTGGATGTTCCTGTCTCACCAAGATCCGCTGGAACTGTTTCCGCTTATGGAAAAGCATCCTGACAGCGCATTCTTCCTCTTTTGCCGTCCGGAAGATATGACCAGCGCGGTTTTGGACGAGATGACGTCCCTCAAGCACCTTATGCCAGTCATCCGCTGGGGAGACAAAGCCGGAGAGGCCTGTATTCTGCTGCGAAATGCCCATCTGCCCTATTCCGTCTATTACCCCTATTCGCAGAAGGACTTGCCGTCCATCGTCGACGGAGCGCTGTTTTGTGACACACAGCAGCTGCACCCTCTCTTCACCGTACTAGCCGCAAAGCCGGACTGCCCGGCAAACATACGCAGCCTAGCCCATCAGGCAGCGGTACAGGCACGAAACGGGCAGACCTATCAGACGGTCCCCTGGGAACTCTCCCATGACACCAAAAATCTGGATAAAATCATCTCTGAGGACGCTTGCTGTATATTATTCGATGCGCAGGGCCGCCTGGTCGCCCTGGATCGCCCGGACTGCCCTCCCTTCGGCAGCCTGTTTGAGGAGGGATTGACACCCCTGATGCGGCAGGCCTATCCCAAGCCCGTCCCCATTCCCTCCAAATAAAAACCGAGAGCGTATCGCACATACACTGCGATACGCTCTTGCTGCGTTGGGCACTGCCCTTTTATTTTTGTTCTTCCTGCGCCATTTCCCGGCAAATGGTACGGGCGCCTTCTTCCATGATCACTTTAATCTTTCCCATAAATTCCTCCGGCGGCATACATTCCTTGGTCAGCAGCCATCGTTCCATGGTGCACAGCACTGCGTCGGTAAAAAAGTCCACGGTAAACTCATCCGGCTGCTCCTGCCCAAACAGATGGGCGATGCGGTCAGCCAGAATCGGCCGGATATACTCCCGAAAGTGATCTGCAAAGGAATTTTGGCCGTTGATTTGAAGCGCTTTGCGATAAAATGCGTGATTCTGATAAAAATACTGGCAGGTTTTCTCGATAAGGGCCCAGCGTTCCTTATAGTTGCTGCTCAAATTCTCATTTTTGAACAGGGCAATAAACTCTGTATCAAAAATCCAGTTTACCAGGTCATATTTATCTTTAAAGTGATAGTAAAAGCTCTTTCGGTTCATATCGCAGCGCTCACAGATCTGTGCCACATTGATTTTATCAAAGGGCTGCTCCAGCATCAGCTCTTTCAGCGAAGTCGCCAACGCCCGTTTCGTAATGTTGGAATCTGCCATAGGTGGCCTCCTTTTCATGAACCTGCCGGGGAACCAAGCATATCAAAGCCCCAGAACTGCCGCTTGAAATTGCATAGCTCCCATTCAAAGGGGATTCGGCTGAAATTTTCATGCAATCAATTGCGTTTCCTCAAATTTTCTTTGTCAAATATAAAAAAGAGACTTACCTGCCCAAACAGATAAGTCTCGTCATTTAAGATAATACCAGGAATGTTCCAGTATGTTGGTATCACCACACCAAAGTGCTGACTACTCCCTTATATAGAAACCAGTATAGCATATTGTGGTATGATTCTCAACATCATGTGACATCTTATCTTCGGACAAATATGCCTGTGTGTCCTAATTTGTCTGCTCCGGAGCCCATTCCAATCCGCCGCTCTCATTGGCAGGGTTCAAATGGACCATGATGTGCTTTACATCGGGAAAGGCGTGCTCTACCTTATCGTGGATGCGCTGGGCCACCTCGTGAGCGTCCCGCAAAGACGTTTCCCCGTCCACCTGAATTTCCAGGTCGATATAGACCTTGTTGCCAAACATTCTGGATCGGAGTGAATCCACACAGACCACGCCATCCTGCCCGGCAATATATTCTTCCATTTTCTTATCATAGCTCTCCCCGCAGGAAGTATCCAGCAGCTTGACCACGCCGTCTTTCAGAATGTCATAGGACGCTTTCACAATAAACAGGCAGATCACCACGCTGGCAATGGAGTCCATCACAGGAAATCCCAGCATGGCACCGGCAATGCCGATCAGAGAGCCAATGGAAGAAAAAGCGTCGGAACGATGGTGCCAGGCATCCGCCAAAAACGCGGAGGAGTGGATCAGCTTGGCATAATAACGGGTATACCAATACATGGCTTCCTTGCTGGCGATGGAGACAATCGCCGCCACCAAAGCAATGGTGCTGGGAACGGCAAGCGTTGCGTAACTTCCGGAAAGGATATGCTCCAGGCCAACTTTTCCCACGCCCAAACCCGTTGTCAGCAGAATGATCCCCAGCAGCAGGGACGCTATGCACTCAATCCGCTCATGCCCGTAGGGGTGGGAGGAATCTGCTTCTTTCTTAGACACTTTTACGCCGATCCAGGCAATCACTGTGGTGATCACATCGGAAAAGGAATGAATGGAGTCGGAAATCATCGCTCCGGAATTTCCCGTAACACCGGCAAAGAATTTGAATCCAGACAGCACCGCATTGCCGGCGACACTGACAAAAGACATGTTACGGATGGCGGCCGCTTCGTCAATCGGCTTGTTTCGGGAAACGTTGTTGATTGGCTTTGTTTGCGTTTTCATGGAATACTCCTCCTGTTTTTGGTTCGTCGGCCAAAGATTGCTCTTATACGCACACATTGAATTTCTCGTTTCCCCAGTTGAGTATAAAAAAACACCTGCGGGACATACAACTGTCCCGCAGATGTTTCACATCCGCTGCCATAAGGCCCGGCCAATGACCTTCCGGTCACCGCCTGTTCAGTTTGTACTGTTGAACTCGCATTCCAAATGGAATGTAATGCAGTGCAAAGAGTGCTTTTACATTACATGGACGACGGCTTTTTGTCAAGGATTTTAATTCAAAAATTCTGGGACAGATGCTGGTTTTTGTCCCAAAATGTAACATTCACAGGGGCGCTGAGGAAAAGTGTAACGCAGGTGCCTCTTTGCCCAATGCAATCAGCCGCTTTTTTTACTACAATAGCGTTCACACACGATATGTGAGGAGGATTTCACATGACCTTTCATCAAGCTTCACAGAGTGAAACGGTAAAAGCCCTGGATACCAACCCCACTCGTGGCCTGAATGCGCAGCAAGTGCAGGACAGGCTTGCTCAATTTGGGGAAAACAAGCTGACAGAAAAGCATAGAAAAACTTTCTTCCAGCGATTTTTGGCTCAATTCAAAGATATCATGATTTTGATTCTGTTGGCGGCCGCGGCTGTCTCCTTTGCCATTGCCTGTGTGGAAGGCGAGCCAAAGGAATTTTTCGAGCCGGTTCTCATTTTGCTGATTGTAGTCCTCAACGCCATAATGGGCGTTATGCAGGAGAGCAAGGCGGAAAAGGCCCTGGATGCGCTGAAAAGCTTATCTGCCCCCCACGCAAGAGTCCTTCGGGATGGACAAGAGACTGTGATCGACGCTGCACAGCTGGTTCCGGGCGACATCATCCGCCTGGAAGCAGGCGACTTCATCCCCGCGGACAGCCGTCTTCTCCGCAGCGTCAGCCTCAAGTGTGAGGAATCCGCCCTGACTGGCGAATCGGTTCCCTCCGAAAAAGATGCCATGGCGGTGGCAGCGGAAAACGCCCCGCTGGGCGACCGCAGCAACATGGTATTTTCCGGCTGCTCCGTCACGTACGGAACCGCTGTGGCCGTGGTGACCGCCACCGGTATGAACACCGAGATGGGCCGGATCGCCAACCTGCTGGATCACGAAACCGACAGTCAGACACCTCTGCAGAAAAAGCTGGCTCAACTGGGCAAATATCTCGGCATCCTGGCTCTGGCCGCCTGCGGCATTATTTTCGCGGTAGGCCTTGCCAACGGCATTGCACCTCTGGAGATCTTTATGACCGCAGTTTCTCTGGCGGTTTCCGCGATTCCCGAGGGTCTGCCCGCCATTGTTACGGTGGTCCTCTCCATCGGCGTACAGCGGATGGTCAAGAAAAATGCTTTGATCCGCCGTCTGCCCGCCGTGGAAACACTGGGCAGCGCCTCCGTCATCTGTTCGGACAAAACCGGCACCCTGACCCAGAACCGCATGACCCTGGTAAAAGCCTATGTGGACGGCCAGAGCGCTCCCGAAGCCATCAGCACGCAAAACTCCGACTTGGTGCGCAAGCTGCTGCGCTACGCCAGCCTGTGCTGTGACGGCACCGTGACCTTTCACGACGGACAGGAACAGCACATCGGCGACCCCACCGAAACCGCTATTGTCCTGGCAGCCCACAAAAACGGAATGCCCAAGGACGCTTTGGAACAGCAGTATCCCCGCCTGGCCGAGCTGCCCTTCGACTCTGACCGGAAGCTGATGACCACCGTCCATCAGATGGACGGAACCTATATGGTCATCGTCAAGGGTGCCTTTGATATGATGGCCCCCCGGTGCGTAAACGGAAACCTGGAAGCAGCGAAAGACATGGCTGATGCAATGAGCTCCGACGCGCTGCGGGTCCTGGCCATCGCCTATAAAGAAATCGCTGCCATTCCTCAAAATCCAACATCTGAAAATTTGGAATGCGGATTGACATTTCTGGGGCTGGTGGGGATGATCGACCCGCCGCGTCCGGAAGTGAAAACCGCCGTAGATGTCTGCCGCAGGGCTGGCATTAAACCGGTGATGATCACCGGCGACCATGTGGTGACCGCTGCAGCCATCGCCAGAGAGCTGGGCATTCTTCAGCCGGGGGACAAGGCTATCACCGGCAGTGAACTGGACGCCATGACCGACGGACAGCTGGACCGCGAGGTGGAGCACATCTCCGTCTATGCCCGAGTCTCTCCGGAAAACAAGATCCGCATCGTCAAAGCTTGGCAGCGCAAGGGACAGGTAGTCTCCATGACCGGCGACGGCGTTAACGATGCGCCGGCGCTCAAGGCTGCCGACATCGGATGTGCCATGGGCATTACCGGCACTGATGTGGCTAAGGGGGCGGCGGACATGACCCTGACTGACGACAACTTCTCCACCATCGTGGATGCCGTCCGGGAAGGGCGGGGCATCTATGCCAACATCCGCAAGGTGGTGGGATTCCTGCTGGGAACCAACATCGGCGAGGTCATCACGGTATTTACCGCCATGCTGCTCTGGCACAAAACACCCCTTCTGTCCATGCAGCTGCTGTGGATCAACCTGGTCACCGACAGCATGCCCGCCATCGCCCTTGGTATGGAAGCGGTGGAGCGCGACATCATGGATCAAAAGCCCCGCCCCAAAGATGAGGGAATCTTTGCCCACGGGCTTGGCCTGCGCGTAATTCTGCAAGGCGTTATGTTCGCCGTGCTCTCTCTGATCGCCTTTGTCTCCGGTGAACGCGCTGTGGGCTCTCTGGCCGGCGGTCAAACCCTGGCCTTCATGGTCCTCGCGCTGTCCCAAGTCATCCAAGCCTATAATATGCGCTCGGACCACTCCCTGTTCAAAATCGGTCCTTTCTCCAACCACAAGCTGAACTGGGCCTGTCTTGTCTCGTCCCTGCTTGTTTCTCTGGTCTTGTTCACGCCGGTCCGAACCGCTTTCGGGCTGGTCATCCTGCCGGGTCAAACCTATCTGCTTGGATTCGTCCTTTCGCTGGTTCCCGTGATCGTCATGGAGCTGTCCAAGGCCTTTGGGCTAATCAAACATCAGCATTAAAACCGGAAACGCTCTTCCAGAAGGGACTGTCCATGGGGGCAGTCCCTCTTTCTAAAGGAGTCCATTATGAAAAAACACCGTCCACGGCGACTATATGCGGCAGGATGTGTCCTGGGCGCAGTTCTCTTGGGGCTTGCCATCGTTTGGGCCCTGCATACCGACAGTCCCCTGCACACCCTGTTTCTCGATGCAGCACAACCTTCTTTTTGCTCCGCTGTCCTGTTGCTGCTGCTCTATGGACTGAAAAGCGCTACTGTTTTCTTTCCCCTGCTGATCCTGGAAATGACAGCCGGATACCTCTTCCCTGTTCCCGCCGCTCTGGTGATCAATCTCATCGGAATCTGGATCGTTCTGACCATTCCCTACTGGATCGGCCATGCGTTAGGGCTGCGCCAAGTCAGTAACCTGATCCAGAAGTATCCCAAGTTTCAAGCTGTCATGAAGCAGCAGCAAACCCATTCCTTCTTCCTCTGTTTTTTCCTGCGCGCCATCAGCTGCCTGCCGGGAGATCTTGTCACCATGTATCTGGGCGCCACCCACACCAGCTTTTGGCACAATCTTCTCGGGGGAACCCTGGGTATTCTGCCAGGCATGATCCCGGCCACCATTATGGGAGTCAGCATTCAAAACCCATCCTCCCCCGCATTCTGGCTTTCTGCAGTGCTCACGGTGGGGCTGGCTGTCTTATCCACCGTGCTCTATTACGTCTATCTGAAGCGGCAAAAGAGAAAGGAGCATCCGGGATGAATCAAAACTGGTTTTAGCAAATATTTGATGGATTCTGGTGATCTTCCTGCTGGCCGCCCCAGGGTGCAGGAATCTTGCTCCCATTCATCTCACCAAAAGCGTTTGGATTTGGAGGTATCCTTTATGAAGGCTTTCAGAGAATCTGTGACCGACTTTGCCCTATGCATGATCGAGTTGATTGCGGGTATTCTGCTGCTTAATGAAGATGTCAATCATTCTAAAATAAGGGAGTGTGTAAAGGTATGAAACATGAGAAGCAAATTCCAAGAGAAAGCATCTCTCTGACGGTTTGTCCGTCCCATCTGATCCGCCATGTAGACAAACGGCTGATGTCCTATAATGTCGAGATGACGGAGGTAACCGGCGGGACCTTCTGGAAGTCCTACACCGGAGAACAGATTGCCGGTACCGCAGAATTTCCCTGCGTTACATCGTTCACTGATATAACCGCCATGCCGGAGCTGATGGAGTATTATCCCCCCATCGATCTGCATAACAAGCGGCTGCGGGAGCTTACCAAAGCGCTGGGACCTGCCTGGATCCGTGTGTCCGGCACATGGGCCACCAAAACCTATTACGACTTTGAGGGTGTGACCGGTGGGAAGGCGCCTGATGGTTATGCCAGCGTCCTAACCCGCCAACAGTGGATGGGAGTTTTGGATTTTGCGTCGTATGTCGGCGCCAAACTGCTGATATCGGTCAGCAACTGTGCCGGCGACCACCCTCATGGAGGGCCACTGGATCTGACGCAGGCAAAGAAGCTCTTCGACTTCAGCCATCAGCATGGCAAGGACATTGATGCCGTGGAATTTATGAATGAGCCTAATATGCTGGAGCTTTCCGGTTCCCCAAAAGATTATACCGCCGCGGATTACGCTCGGGACCAGGATATTCTATATAGATGGGTTCGGGCCAATTATCCCGACTGTCTTCTGGTCGGCCCATGCACCACTGGGGATCCTACCGCTGCAGGTGTGGGGAGCAAAGGATTTGGGGCTGGAATTGCCAGTATGACCAAGGCCTGCACCACAGAAGAACTGCTGGCAGGCACTCAAATCCCCTTGGATGTGTTCAGTTATCATTATTACAATGGTGTCTCAGAGCGAATCGCTGGGATTATGCCGGCCGCCCACTGGCCCGGCCATGCGGCCCACAGTGACGCATACCTGGCTGTAGCTCCGGACTGCGCCAAAGCCCATGCAGCGCTCAGAGACAGGTTTGTCCCCGGCAGACCAATGTGGGTCACGGAATCCGGCGACGCCGGCGGAGGCGGAGATACCTGGGCCTCCACTTATCTGGATGTTCTGCGTACGCTGAACGAACTGGGCAGCTATGGCACCATCACAGACGGCGTTATCTTTCACAACACATTGGCTTCTTCTGACTATGGTTTGCTGGAACGCGGCACCTTTTTGCCCCGCCCCAATTACTTCGCCGTCCTGCTCTGGAATCGGCTGATGGGGACTGCTGTATATGATTGCAGAGAGCTCAACCGGGAAAACACCCATGTTTACTGTCACTCCCGCAAAGACGGAGCCTGCGGGGTGGTATATTTAATCATCAACAATTCCCTCACGGACACCCTTCCCGTGACGCTCCCTAAAGAAGCTTTATGCTACACGCTGCACGCCCAAACCATGCGTTCTTCCTCAATGCTGCTGAATGGGAAAGAATTAACCATTTCAGGCATTTGTAATCTCCCCGAACTTACACCACAGCCGCAACCTCAGGGAACGGTTTTACTTGCACCAGGCAGCTGTACTTTTCTTGTTTTATAAGATCGA
>DBFWXD010000373.1:0-2138 GCA_048215895.1 Eubacteriales bacterium | reverse complement strand
GCGTGGCCGGTGTCACCCTGAACGGCTTTAATATCGCCACCGCTGAGTTTAAGTTTGTAGGTCGTGCTGGTGTGCCTGAGACTATGAAATACTACCTTGGGGAGATTGTTGTCCGCGATGAGTTTGCCAAAGGCCCGATTGATGTAATTTGCTTCGGTAGGGGTCCCCTGGGTAGTGGCGAATACAAGGTCATAATCTCTATATTCATCCCCTAGCAATTCTTTCAGTTCATCAATCGTTTTTCTGCGTTCTACCAGCATTTCCGCCACCGCCCTGGGCAGAAATACCTTCCGCACACTCGTCTTAGTTTTCGGCTCTTTCAGGGCCAGCACAGTGGAATTGCACCCTCGCATCGTGGGGAACTTAAACATGATACCTTTTTCCCCGATCTGTGCCAGTGATTCCCTAGAGATCCGCTGAAGTTCTTTGTCGATATAGATATAGGCGCAGTCATGGTCTATGCTGTCCTGGCTAATATCCACACAGCTCCATGTCAGGCCCAGCAGTTCCCCCATTCGCAAGGAACAGGCAAAGGCCAAATTGATCGCCAGGGCGAGGAATGGGTCATCGCAGAGGGATAACGCTTTC
Organism: Eubacteriales bacterium; assembly: GCA_048215895.1. Taxonomy (GTDB): domain Bacteria; phylum Bacillota; class Clostridia; order Oscillospirales; family Oscillospiraceae; genus Lawsonibacter. The sequence goes on along the minus strand of DBFWXD010000373.1, from coordinate 1,550 downwards.
ATCAGTGTTTGAGCGTCCCAAATATTCCGCTCATGCTTCTCGGCTTTGGGAACGGTGGCATTCTGAACAGGATTCCTTGCCATCAGCTCCCACTTTACCGCCTGATTGAACGCGTTCCGCAGGAGTTTGTGTATCTCCCGTATCGTATTGGGGGAGATAAGTTCCCCCTCGGGCTGCCCGTACCGGGGAACTGCTTTCACGGTTTGGAGGTCTTTATAGAATTTAGTTATCATTCTGGGGCTGATGTCATCCAGCTTCACATCTCCGATGATGGGCTTGATGTAGTTGCTGATCAGCGCCGTATGTCCATCAAAGGTAGAGGGGGCCCATGTGTTGACACCATAGAGGGATACATATTCGTCCAGAAAATCGGATAGGGTGTCGGCACTGGGCGGGATGAACACTCCGGTGTCTAGCTGATGCTCAATTTCCGCTTTTCGCTTCTTGGCTTCCGCATGGGAGCCGCAGGTTTCCCATTTTTGGCGCTTGGCACCATTGCTGTCCGTATAGGTATAAACAACGGAATATTTGGTTTTACGTTTGATAATTGACGCCACGGTTGTTCCTCCTTTCAGCTGGCAACTATGGTATGGCGATTTTGGGACTTATACCACGCTTCAAAGCTGTCCTTATAAATGCGGATCTTGTCATTCACTTTCACTGTGACAAACAAATCTCGCTTGTTCACCATGTTATAAACGCTGTTTCGGTGTATGTCCAGCAGTTTTGCCACGTCGCTCACCGAAAGGGTTGCGTCCAACAGCTCTTGCGGTGCCGCGTCCTCTCGTTTCTTATAATGGGACTGTCCTTGATACCACGTCTCAAAGTTTTCTTTTAAAATGCGAGTTTGCCCATCGACCTTGAACGTCTCAAAGGGTGCATGGTTCTTTATCAGCTCATAGATGGAGCCAGGGTTCAGCCCGAGGATGTCAGCCGCCTCCGGGACGGTCAGAGACGCAGGGAGTAGTTGGCCTGGTTCCGGCCCGTTGACCTTTTTGTAGCGGAATTGACTGCCGTACCATTCCTCAAAGCTGTCCAGCATGATCCGCATTTTGCCGCCGACAAGAATAACCTTGAAGCGTCCCTGTTTTACGAGCCAATATGCCTCGACCTTTTTCATACCGAGCAGCCTCTGCATTTCGGGGACAGAGATGCTGGTTTTTCCCATAACAGATATTCCTCCTATGTAGATTTTGTAATAGCTGAAGTCAAATATCGCGTGGAGTGGGAGATACACCATCCAGCCACTCATCAAAACTAACCTTCGAGATGCGAATCTGATTTCCAATCTTATGACTTCGAAAGAAGTCCTTTTTAATTAGGATGTATGCGGACGAACGGCTAATATCCAGGATCTCCATAATATCGTCCACGGAGTAGGCCCTTTTTTCGCTGTCAAAAGCAGGCGTTTTTTCTGTGTTGCGGGCGTTGAGTTCTGCCATGCGCTGCTCCATCAATTCATCAGTCATACCTCGTGCCTCCTTAATACCTGTCATCGCCCAGGTGTTTTTTCTTGTGAATGATACGGTAATCGTAGCCGTCCCGGACGT
>DBFWXD010000372.1:0-1894 GCA_048215895.1 Eubacteriales bacterium | reverse complement strand
GTTGTGACCGCCGATGCACAGACCATCCGCAAGGCTGACCGGCTCATCCTGCCGGGGGTGGGGGCCTTTGGCGATGCCATGGACAAGCTCTCGGCCACCGGTCTGGTGCCGGTCATCCGGGAGCAGGCGGCGCAAAAGCCCCTGCTGGGCATCTGCCTGGGAACGCAGCTGCTCTTTGAAAAAAGCTATGAATACGGTGAGCATGGGGGTCTGGGCTTTGTCAAAGGCGAGGTCTGCCCGCTGGAACCTGACCTGAAAGACAAATCCCTCAAGGTGCCGCAGATCGGCTGGAACGCCCTGCACATCGTACGGGATGACCCGCTTTTCCGATACATCCGTGAGGGCGAGTATGTCTATTACGTCCACAGCTACTACGGCAAAAATTGTACCGAGAGTACACTTGCTGTCAGCGATTACTCCATCCCCGTGACCGGCGTGGTCAGGGCGGGCAGGGTGTACGGCACCCAGTTCCACCCCGAAAAGAGCGGGGAGACGGGGCTGCGGATCTTGAAGGCGTTCAGTGAGCTGTAGTGGAAAGGCCCTGCTCCGTACAACCTCTCCGTCAATGCTAACGCATTGCCACCTCTCCTAGTAGGAGAGGCCTTGGCAGTCAGGGAAAGTTTCCCGTTTTGCCAAGGGCTCCCATACTAGGGGAGCTGTCGAACGAAGTGAGACTGAGAGGTTGTACGAAGGAAAAGCTAAAATTAGGAGGGAATCTAATATGCAATTGTTTCCCGCAATTGATTTAAGGGACGGCAAAGTTGTCCGCCTGACGCAGGGAGATTATGACCGTATGACCGTTTACGGGGAGGACCCCTGTGCACAGGCCCGGCAGTTTGTGGAGGCCGGGGCCAGGTATCTCCACGTTGTGGATCTGGACGGCGCAAAGGACGGCACCCTTTCCAACTACAGATCCATTGCCGCGCTGGCAAAGCAGGGGGGCTTGTACATCGAGGTGGGCGGCGGCATCCGCACGGAGGAGCGCATTGAGAAATACCTTTCTCTGGGCGTGGATCGCTGCATCCTAGGCAGCGTGGCCGTGACGGATTTTGATTTCACGGCCCGAATGCTGAAGCGCTACGGCGAACGGATCGCCGTGGGGGTGGATGCCAAAGATGGATTTGTTGCCATCCACGGGTGGAAGGAGGTCAGCGCCGAAAAGGGCGTGGACTTCTGCAGGCGGCTGGCAGATGCGGGGTGCACGGCCATCATCTACACCGACATTGCCTGTGATGGTGCCATGCAGGGCACGAATCTGGCGCTGTACCGCCAGCTGGCGGCAGAGGTGCCGGGCGTGGCCTTCACGGCCAGCGGCGGCATCTCGTCGGAAGCCGAGCTGTTGGAGCTGAAAAAGATGGGCACCGCTGCCGCGATCCTGGGCAAGAGCCTGTATACCGGGGCACTGGATCTGAAACGTTGTGTAGAACTGGTGCAGAATTAAACGGAGGGGAACGAAAATGATCACAAAACGCATCATTCCCTGTCTGGATGTCCGGAATGGCCGGGTGGTCAAGGGCACGAATTTTGAGGGCATCCGGGACGTGGCCGACCCGGTGGAGATGGCCCGGATGTACAACGCTGCCGGTGCCGACGAGCTGGTGTTCTACGATATCACCGCCAGCTTTGAGGGCCGCGCTCTGTTCACCGATATTCTGACCCGGGTGGCAAGCGAGATCTTCATCCCGCTGACCGTAGGCGGCGGCATCAACACGCTGGAGGATTTTGACCGGGTGCTGAAATGCGGCGCCGATAAGGTCAGCGTCAACTCGGGCGCTCTGCGGGACCCCGGCCTCATCCCGGCGGCGGCCCAGAAATACGGCGATCAGTGCGTGGTGCTCTCGGCGGACGTGAAGCGGGTGAACGGCCAGTTCCGGGTATTCGCCAAGGGCGGCCG
>DBFWXD010000371.1:0-2400 GCA_048215895.1 Eubacteriales bacterium | reverse complement strand
ATGATGAGCAGCTCTGCGGGGATCATCATGGTGGACAGGCAAAGCAGAAACAGCAGCTTTTTGCCCCGAAATTCGTAAATGGTAAAGCCGTAGGCAGACAGCACGGTAAGCACCAGGGTAAGGAGGGTACCGCCGCCCGCCACAATAATGGAGTTGCGCAAATAAAGGCCAAAGGGGGCGACGGCAAGAGCCTCCGTGTAATTTTCAAACTGGGGCACCGCAGGGAACAGGGTTGGCGGGATGGAGATGGACTCCGGCAGTGTTTTCAGGGAGGTAAAGAGCATCCACAAAAACGGGAAGATCATGACAAAGGCTCCAACAGTCAGAACGGCGATCTTGACCGCCTTGCCCACGTTCTGTTTCATATCCGACCCTCCCTTATACATAGTATACAAACCGCTTGGAGACCCACTTCTGAATCACCGTCAGGGCCAGTACGATGGCCAGAAAGATGATGGCCGCCGCCGAGGCGTAGTGAACCTGTCCCCGGTTGAAAAACATGTCATAAATATAGTAGACCATAGTGATGGCGCTGTTTCCAGGCCCAGCGCTCTCCCGGCTGAACATAGCATAGACCTCGTTGTAGGTCTTAAAGGCATGAATGACCGAAACGATGGTGACCATCCAAAACGTGGGGGAGAGCAGGGGCATGGTGATGCGGAAGAATATCCGGTGCGCTGGAGTGCCGTCGATTCGGGCGGCCTTGTAGTACTGCTGGTCGATCTTTTGCAATCCGGCCAGGAACAGGACAATCTTAAACGCCATACCGCTCCAGATGGTAAAAATGGTCACCGCCACAATGGTCAGGTTGGGATCGGACAGCCACTTCTGTGGCTCCAGCCCCAAAAACTCCAGAAAAAAGTTGATGTAGCCGTATTCCGAGTGGAAGAGCCAGCGGAACACCAGGCCGATGGCCAGGGTGGAGGTGACATAAGGGAGAAAATAGAGTGTCTGAAACAGTCCCTTGGTCCGAAGCAGGGAATTGATGAGCAGGGCTGCCCCCAGGGAGAGCACAATCGTGATAGGTACGCCCACCAGAACAATAAACATGGTGTTGCGCACGGCCAGCCCGAAAGCGGGATCCTGAAGCACGTACCGGAACGAATTGAGGCCGAATCCCGTGCCGGTGTCGGTAAGGTACACGTAACTCTGGTAAAACCCCATCCGAAGCGTCATGAGGATGGGGTAGACCACAAAGACCGCCAAAACCGCAAAGGCAGGGAGCAGATACAGATATGCCTTGGCGCTGCGCCGGGTGTTGCCCAGCGGATTTTCTGCGCGGGCCGGCTTGGGGCTCCTCATCCCGCCACCTCCGCATCCAGCCGTGCGCCGGTCTCCGGGTCAAAGATATAGACCAGGCGAGGCTCCAGGGTCAGCTCCACGGCGTCGCCTGCCGCCACACCGGCGGTGATGTCCAGAATGGCGCGGGCCCGCTCCCCTGCCAGTGAGAAGGTAACCAGCAGATCCTTGCCCCGCATCTCCACAGCCTCAGCCGCAGTCCGAAGCCCCTGCCCCAGACGCCACGCCTCAGGCCGGATGCCCACCAGGACCGGCCCATCCGCCGCGCCGCGCACCCGGAGCATGTAGTCCTCTGCCAGACACACCGTTCCGCCGCACACGTCCAACCGAAAGAAATTGATGGGGGGATTCCCCAGAAAGCCTGCCACAAAGCGGTTGGCGGGATTCAAATACATCTGTTGGGGTGGACACTGCTGCTGCACCACGCCGGTCCTCATCAGCACGATCTCATCTGTGATACTCATGGCCTCCTCTTGATCATGGGTGACGAACACGGTGGTGACGCCCGTCTCAGTCTGGATGCGGCGAATCTCTTCCCGCATCTCCAATCGCAGGCGGGCGTCCAGATTGGAAAGGGGTTCGTCCAGCAAGAGGATATCAGGCCGCTTGACCAGCGCCCGTGCAATGGCCACCCGCTGCTGCTGGCCGCCGGAGAGCTGGCCCGGCTTGCGCTTGAGGAGATCCTCGATCTGCACCAGTCTGGCCATCTCCAGGGTACGGCGGCGGATCTCCTCCTTCCCCTCCTTGTGGTTGACCAGAGGGAATGCGATGTTTTGCTCCACCGTCAGATGGGGATAGAGGGCATAGTTCTGAAACACCAGACCAATGCCCCGCTTTTCTGGGGGCAGGGCCGTCACATCCCTGTCTCCAAAGAAAATCCTTCCGGAAGTAGGCGACTCCAGCCCTGAGATGAGGTAGAGTGTCGTGGACTTTCCGCAGCCGCTGGGGCCCAGCAATCCGGTCAGCTTGCCGTCCTGAATCGTAATGCTGACATCATTCACCGCCTTGGTTCCGGAAAAATCCTTGACCAGATGCTCCAATCGCAGTTCCATGGCGCAGCTCCTTTCATTTATTTTGCTTTTTATTGTCTCCATTGTATTC
>DBFWXD010000370.1:0-1749 GCA_048215895.1 Eubacteriales bacterium | reverse complement strand
TTCCCGGGGGGAGAGCTTTACGTCTTTCCCGCCGGAGGAGCACAGGCGGCTGCGGGAGTTCAGGGTGATGGCGCCGCAGGAGAGAAGCCCCGCATCGCTGGTCCCGCGGCTGCGGCGGATGAGAGCCTGGGTTTTGGCCAGCAGCACCGCCAGGGAGAAGGGCTTGGTCACATAGTCGTCACACCCCAGCTCGTAGCCCCGGAGCATATCCTCCTCGCCCCCCAGGGCGGTGAGAAAGAGAATGGGCACGGTACTTTTTTCCCGCACCGCCCGGCACACCCCAAAGCCATCCAGGTTGGGCATGAGGATGTCCAGAAGAATGGCGTCATAGTCGTGGTCCCGCATAAGGTCCAGGGCCTCCTCGCCGTCCCGGGCCAGGTCGCATTCCAGACCGTGGGCGAAAAAGTAATCCCGCACAATGCTGCGCAGGCGGGGTTCATCCTCTACGATTAAAACGTGTTCCATAGACGCCCTCCTTTCAGAGTTTAGTATAGCGGGCGGTTGTGTCCAAGTTGTGACAATAGAATATCATGTTTGCACCCCGGTTCCAAGCAAAAGAAATCCCCTCCCCACGCGCTGCGCGGGGAGGGGATGAATGTCCGAATCGTTGCGGTATGAGAACTTATTTTGCCACCACTTCGCAGAACTGCATCAGGCTCTGGGCAATTTCAGCCCGGGTGGCGGGCTCGCCGGGGGCCAGGAGGTTCCCCTCCCGGGCGGACAGGATGCCGGTTCCCACCGCCCAGGTCACCGCCTGAGTGGCCCAGGAGGAGACGCTGTCGCCGTCGGAGAAGGCGGACAGATCGCCGGCGGCGGTGGTGTTGTATTCATGGAGATTGGCGTAGTTTAAGAAAATCAGGGCCACCTGCTCCCGGGTGATGGGGTTTTCGGGGCCGAAGCGGCCCTCTCCATAGCCGGTCATGACTCGCTTGGCGCTGGCCCAGGCCACCGCGCTGCAATACCAGTCCTCAAAGGTAACGTCCCCGTAGTTGATGGTGCCGATGTTGGGTTTGCCCTCCATGGCGTAGAGCACCTGGGCGGTCATGGCCCGGGTGAAGGTTTCATCGGGGGAGAAGACGCCCGGTTCCGTGCCGGACATGATGCCCCGGTTTGCCACATAGTACACCGCATCCGCGTACCAGGCGGAGTCACTGACGTCGGTGAAGGAAATACTCTCCGCAGGGGCGCTCTGGGGCACGAAAAAGGCACTTATTGTAACCGTACCGCTGGGCATGATAAAGGTATACTGCCCGTTGCCGATGGAGGTAAGGCGGAGCTTCCGGTCCATGTTGGTGGTGACAATAATTTCGTCCAGCTTATAACCGCTGTCGGGCAGGGCGGTGAGGGTGACGGTGTCCAGAAGGTGCACCGGGTTGGGAGAGGCGGTGACGCGGCCGTTCTCACTGTCTTTGATGTCAATGATGCACTCGTCCTTGGAAGCGGAGGAAGAAAGGGCAGCTGCTTCGGCGGGGCGGACAGAGGCCTCCGCCGCCAGGACCGGGGCGGAAGTCAGGGACAAAACAATGGCCAGAGCCACGGATATGCTGGGAAGCTTGGTGCGAAGGGATCTCATTTTGTTCTCCTCCTATATGTGAACGCAGACCATGGGTACGGCGTCCGATCAACATTACAAAATGTATTGTACCATTATATGCCCGGCAAAGCAATCTGCTTTGTGGAAAAAAGAGCCGGTCCGGCGGCACCTTGGTCAGCCGGAGCGTGTTTGGGGCAAAGGCTTACCGACGGCGC
>DBFWXD010000037.1:0-6378 GCA_048215895.1 Eubacteriales bacterium | reverse complement strand
CCAGCACCCGCAGGAAGTCGCGCTCAGTAGTGGAAGCGCGGATAGCCCGGTCGATGTCGGCCCGGATAGTGCCCCGGTGGGTGGGTTTTCCATCACGCTCGGCCCGCCATTCGGCATAGTCCTTTGTCTGTCTGCCAGGGTTCTCGATCACGGAGATGGCGTACTCCCGGCACAGATGGTCCGATACCTCCCGCATCCGGGCGTAGTCGGTGGGAGAGTTGTAGAACTTTTTTCCATCAACCCAGGACACGGAGTTGATGACAAAGTGGTTGTGATAGTGTCCGGTATTGCAGTGGGTCGCCACTACAACTTCAAAACGCCCGCCCCACAGCTCCTCCGCCAGCCTGACGCCGATCTCATGGGCTGTCTCCGCCGTGACCTCATCCGCTTTGAAGGACTGATACCCGTGGTAGCATACCCGGCCCCCAGACTTGCCCCACAGCCGCTTCGTTTCCATGAACTGTGCGGCAGCGGTGTCCTCCCGGCAGTTCAGGCAGGACACATAGGACCGGCGCTCCGTTTTCATCTCGTCGGCGGCATACTCCACCACATCCTCAACGGCATGAAGAGACGCCAGCTCCGGCAAACCGGCCTCAGTGGTCTTTTCCGGGTTCCGGACGTAGTCGATTACCTTGTCCACGCGCCCATGAATGGGCCAGATGGAGGTCACAGCCATGTCAGTCGGAAGGCACGGTATAGGTGTCCGCGATCAGCTTCTCCACGGCCCGGTTATCCTCCAGTGCCTTGCGGAGCTGGGGCACATCCAGCAGGCCGAGGGCGTTGGCCCGCTTCATGATCTGATTCAGGTTATTCCCCACGCGCCGCACCTCCTGGATCAGCACAGGTACATCGGCGGGCGGGGCCTCCTTCACCTCCGTGCCGTTCAGGACGCGGCGGCAGTAACCCTCGCGGGACAGGCCGGACTTGCGGGCCTTCTTGGTAAGGGCGTCCAGTTCCGTTTTGGTAAAACGGACCTTCATTTCAAGTGTTCTTTTCAAAACGATCATCCTTTCTCAATGCAGGGTCATAGGGGCGGCAAGCCCCTGTCAAGCGGAATTGTGGCCCCACAATTCGTTGCTTGCTAAGACAATACCGACATCCTCCGCGCCTGCGGCGCGTGAGAACGGACGGGGCAGGTCAGGCCCGGTCGGGCCTCCCTTTGGCGGGGCGGGCCGCAAGCCAGAACTCTCTTCTGGCCTGCATATACTCGTCATGGGCAAGCTGGCGGTTGATGCGGTCAAGCCACGCCCACTCCGCTGGAGAGATACGGCGGGTGGGATTGGAAGGCAGTCTGCCTTTCGGTTGGTGGTTCATCGTCACTGTCAATCCTTTTGATTTCATCGGCGGCATCATAAGTGATGCCACGGCCCCAATGGGAATAAAAAAGCGGCATCACTTGTGATGCCGCTAAAAACTGTTCAGGAAGTCAAACACGGCGTTTAGGTCCTCCGTGCTGGCTTCCGCCTGCGCCGCTGGCCGGTCATGGCTGTTCTTTGCGGTTCGCTCCAGTTCTTCAGATACGATCTGACGGATCAGCTCTTTCAACACATCGGTTTGCTCTTTTGCGTTGATCCTGGCGATGATCTCCTGATTGATGGATCGGGCGTCCATGCGGTGCAGGGCTTCCCACGCCCTGCGGTCATCCTCCCGGTCAAGGTTAAATCGGAGCGAAAACCGTTTGGTATTCATTCTCTCGTCCCCCTGCGCAAAGCCTGCTCACACAGGAACTCATAGCCCTTGGCGGTGGCGCAGATGTCCTCGTAGATGGTCACGCGGTCGGCGTCATACGCCCCGAAGTTGCGGACCAGGCAGCTTCCGCCGCCCAGCACATGGAGCCGCATAAGAGCGGGGTTGTACTCACGCTCCCGCAGGATGCGGAAAATCTCGCCCACATACTCTGCGGCGGTTTCCCGGATGGTGGTCAGGTAGTCCTCCCGAATATCCGCTGTGCCGAACCGCAGCACCCGGTTGATGATCGACTCGTCCACCGTGGCATGGTGGGTCCGCATGACATTCTCCCGGACGGCCAGCATACATTGATGGGTGCCATACTTCTCAGTAAACATCCGGTCCACAACAGGCTTGCGGTCGTTGATGAACATGATGTTCATGGTGCCGTTGCCAATGTCACAGAGCATATTTACGCCCAGGAAGTCCCTGATCTGGCCGGCCACCGCCGCGAAGCCCTGGGGAAACACATCCACCCCGGCGATCTCCACCCAGTAGGCTTTCCCCCGGAAGGTAAAGGCCAGTTCCCGGTTCCGCGTGAGGTAGGCTTTGAAATCCTCCCGTTGCCGGCTTACCCAGGTGAGGGGCAATCCCACTGCAAGATATACCGTGGCGTCTGTCAGGCCATATACATTCAGCTCACGGGCGATAGCGGCCAGGGTGAGGATATAGTAGTCATCGTCCCCGGTCTTGTCCGCCTTAAACTCCTTGTGGCCTGTCCCAATCAGGTAGTAGCGTCCGTCATAGACCAGCAGATCGTCTTTGAATACCGGCTCTGCGTCATGAACGGTCAGCCCCGCGGGAAAACAGCAGTTTGCAGTCTTGATGTTGCCGTAGCCATTGTCTATCCCGATGATCTTCATGCCCTGATGGTCTTTCACCGGCTCCATTCCTCCTTCCTCTTTGCCTGCCCCAACCTCCGCTGGAGCAGCAGATCGTTTACATCCTTGCCGCTGGGCGGCGGCCTGTCCAGCACTTCGTATCTGTCCCCCAGGCCAGCCATGATACCCGCTGCCGCGTCCCGGCCCACCTCGTCATTGTCCAGGTGGAGGCAGAGCGTGTGGACGCCGGGGTGGTCCTGAAGGTACTGGCTGAGAGCCATGGGGATGACAAACTCTTGTTTCTGCTTGAACACCCCGCCCAGGGAGAGCATGGCGTCCTGCCGCCAGTCCCGGCCCTTCATTTTCAGCAGGGTGGCGTAGCTCAACAGGTCGATGGCCGATTCAAACAGGTGGACGCTGGGTGCAGCGGAGTCCTCCGCGATGGCGAAGGAATACCGCTTGTCACTGCCGGTGGCCTCGCCCTTGAAGTCCCCTATGATGCCCCGCAGGGCGGCGTAGCGGGGTTGGCCCTGCCGGTCCCGGCCCACGAATACAGCATTGTGATAGGGCAGACTTTCATACAAACGCCCGGTCTGGATGCAGTAGTCGATCATATCATAGTCAATGCCCCGCCCATGAAGATAGCTGACAACATGGGTGGCGCATCGGCTGGCTTGGGGAAGGACCAGCTTCCGGGGTTCCTGCTCCTTCGGCCTGGCTTGAGGTGCCGGAGACGGGGGAGAGAAGTTCGGTCCCGTCAGGGCCTCCACTGCCTCAGTAAAGGAAAAGCCCTGGACCTTGATAAGATAGTCCAGGGCCGTTTTCCCGCCGATTTTGCGGGAGAACCAGTTCCATTTTCCGTTGCTGATCTTCAAGCTGTCATGCTCACGGGTGCAGTAGGTGCTTCCGCCCACATGGACGAGCTGGTGCGGGTCATACCGCTGGAGGTAGGTCAGCAGGTCCCATTCCTTAGCCTGAGCGATCTGCTCCGGGGTGACATAGCCCATCCTACCGTTCCTCCCGCTGGCCCTTTTCCTTTTCAGCCTGTATGATGGCGTTGGCGCGGGCCTCGATCACATCCCGTACATCGTCCATGTGGTGGGTTTCCGCCCGCTCCCACGCCCGGTAAACATCCGCCAGCGGGGTCCGGGACCGCAGCAGAGCCGCGGCCTGGGCGTCCGTCAGTTCCAGTACCTCCATCTCCATCACAATATCCTCTCGGACCGTGAATTTGCAGGCATTGTCCAGGATCACATTGGGGGGCTGCTCCAGAAGCCATGCCTTATACTTCTGCTGCTCGGCTGCCATCCGTTCATAAAGTTGGCGCATCATTTCTTTGTTGGTCATGCTGTATCACTCCTTATAAAATAGTGATAGCCGGGAGATCTCCAGATGAAAACCTCCCGGCTATGTAAAACGGCAAGGCCGCAGACACGGCCTTGCCAAAAAGGTATGTGATTGCTTTATCGGGCGTCCCGGTCTTTCCCGGCTTTGTGTTTCACTGGCAGAGGCCCATCTTTCGCTTGCTCTAATTTTTCCAGAGCGAAATCCAGTATCTTCGCCTTCCGCTCCGCCAGCATGGTCAGATAAAATTGCCGCTGCAAATCACTGAGGAATGGGGTGTCATAAATCAACTTCCCGATTTTATCCATGTCGATCTGGGGGACGATTCGCCGCAAAGCGCGGTTGCACCCTTCATCCCGCAGCGAGGAAATAAAATCGAAATACCGGATTTTCTTTCCTTCCAGCGTAATCGCAGAGGTCGGTATCTCATAAATTCGATGGTCGCGGTCGCCCTTATTGGTGAGGACAGACCGCATGATCTCGTCATCCGCCTGGGGATAGAGGCAACTCCCGCAATCGTAGATCGGGGCCAGTTCTACGGCGTCGCTGGCGGCATCATAGAGGAAGCCCCAGTTCCCGTTGTGCCGGTCCCAGTTCCCAATCAGGGCGTCTACGATGAACATATCCCAAAAGCGGTCCAGCAGTTGAGCGGCGTCTATGGCCGTCTGTGCCGTAATCGTATGGAGGATGTCGGACAGTTCGGTGCCATATCCGTTGCGCTCCGAGTCGATGATCTGGTTTTTCAGGGAGGCAAAGTCCTGAAGCACGAGCCCAGGCCGGGTAAAGTCGCCGCAGGCAACAACGATCTTCTCTGTGCCATTCACCGTGAATGTGCCCAGCAGGGTCTTTTGCACGGGGATGCCGGCAATCTCGAATATCTGGCAGCCGAGGTATTCAGAAAAACAACTGTTGCTGTAACTCATGTCCGGGTTTTTCTTCGCCATAGAGGGAAATTTCAGCATATATTGCTCCCCGTCATAGAGGACGGAGATCTTCTTGCCGTTCGCGCCGGCGTATGCCTTGTTCCTTTTTGGCATACCTGTAAAGTCAATAACGCCCATGTGGTCACTCCTTTTCCATCCGCAGATACTTCTCCCGGAGATACCACGCCTGTTCTGAACTGATGACCTGATTGACCTCCGCGTTGTTGATGTCTGTCTGCAAGTTGCAGTAGTCGCAGTCCCAGCGCAGGTCCTTCTCACCCCGATCCAGCCGGTCCCAGGCCGCCTGCATCTGGGCTATGGATTCCATCAAAAAATCAGGCAGGCCGCACTCCAGATAACTCTTATCTGTTGGCAGTCCGGTATCGCTCTCATAGGCCGGGGATAATTCCATGATGTCCTCCATGGTGCAGTCCAGCGCCTTGGCAAGTTGCTGGACAGTCTTGGCGGCACACCGTCCGATCTCGCTCCTTCCGGCGCAGATGTCAACGATGGTAGTATTGGGGACGCCGCTGATTTGCGCCAGACGGTATTTACTTATGCCCCGCTGATTCAGATACCCTTGCAGGTCCATACCCTGTGCCTTCCTTTCAATATTTTTCTCCATTATATCGGCATACCGATTGTCTGTCAATCACTTATGCTCCCTATGCCCAGGAAAATAGAATTACGATGATTATAAACGAATAAACATCGTGTCAAAGTCCTCGAACATGAATTGTATTTTGTCGATCTGTTTCCGGGTATGGTAGTGGCCGCAGTACCATTTTTTGTAGTCCAGGCGGTCCTCTATGCCATCCAGCCAGTCCTCGGTACTCTTGTCTACGGAGCTTTGGTCAAGGCCGGAGAGAAATACTTCGGTCGGCTCATATTTGCGGGGGCAGGTGTGGCTCAAAACAATGTCGATGTTCCAGTGTAAGGCGGCAAGCCGCGCTTCAACCACGGCTTTGATCTCCTCGTCCGGCTGCTCATCCGGCCACCAATGCCACCCGTGCGCCAGCCGGTAGTGCTTATCCACACTGTACGCGCCCCCGATCACGATACACTTGTACCCATCGAAATTGTAAATCTCGCCGTCAACAGCAAAGAGGATGTTCGGAAATGCTTCTTCATAGAGAATTTTCCCGCCGCAGTATTCTCCTTCCATATAGGATGGGATGCGCTGGGGCCTGGCTTCATGGTTGCCGTGGATACTGAAGAATTTGACCGGAATGGCGCTGGCATACTCTTTTGCGCGGGTGTCGCGGTCATTCAGGTAATAATTGAAACCCGCATCACCAAGGATGATTATGGTATCGGATTTTGTTGTTTCCATTGCGCGGCAAAAGGTGTCCACGCGGAGAAAGTTCCCATGTGTGTCACCTGTGAGATAGGTTGCCATAGCATTCAACTCCATTCTATCATGAATTTTGATACCGTATACAGGTGGGCGTGGGACACCCATCCGCGGAAATAATACAACAAACTATGTACGGGGGCAAGTCTGCGGCTTGCTCCCGTATCATGTTTTTGAGGGTCAGACATTTCTCACTCTTTCAGCGTTC
>DBFWXD010000369.1:0-3680 GCA_048215895.1 Eubacteriales bacterium | reverse complement strand
GGCAGAAGAAAATGCCTTATTCTTCGTCCAGTTTGAGGACGGCCATAAAGGCCTCGGTGGGCAGCTGAACTGTGCCCAGGGTACGCATTTTCTTCTTGCCTTCCTTTTGCTTCTCCAGCAGCTTCTTCTTTCGGGTGATGTCGCCGCCGTAGCACTTGGCCAGCACGTCCTTGCGCATGGCCTTCACCGTCTCGCGGGCAATGATCTTGCCGCCGATGGCCGCCTGGATGGGCACCTCGAAGAGCTGGCGGGGGATGTTCTCCTTCAGCTTTTCACAGATTTTGCGGGCGCGGGGATAGGCCTTATCCCGGTGGACGATAAAGCTCAAAGCGTCCACCTGGTCGCCGTTCAGGAGCAGGTCTACCTTCACCAGGTCGCTCTTCTCATAGCCCTCCAGCTCGTAGTCCAGGGAGGCATACCCCTTGGTGCGGGCCTTCAGGGCGTCGAAGAAGTCGTAGATGATTTCGCCGATGGGCATGGAGTAGTGCAGCTCCACCAGGTTGGTGTCCAGATACTGCATATCCTTAAAGATGCCCCGGCGCTCCTGACACATGGGCATAATGTTGCCCACATAGTCCGGGGGAGAAATGATGGACACCTTGGCGTAGGGCTCACGGGCCTCAGCAATGGAGCCAGGATCGGGGTAATTGTGGGGGTTATCCACCCGAACCACAGTACCGTCGGTTTTTGTGACCTTATAAATTACAGAGGGTAATGTAGTGACCAGGTCCAGATCGAACTCACGCTCCAGCCGCTCCTGGATGATCTCCATGTGGAGCATACCCAGGAAGCCGCAGCGGAAGCCGAAGCCCAGGGCCACGGAGGACTCAGGCTCGAAGGAGAGGGAGGCGTCGTTGAGCTGGAGCTTTTCCAGGGCGTCCCGCAGGTCGGGATACTTGGAGCCGTCCTCGGTGTAGATGCCGCAGTAGACCATGGGCTGAGCGGGACGGTAGCCGGGCAGGGCCTCGGCGGCGGGGCTCTCCACCCCGGTGATGGTGTCGCCTACCCGGGTGTCCTTCACATTTTTGATGGAGGCGGTGAACCAGCCGACTTCGCCGGCGGTCAGTTCTCCGCAGGACTCCATGCCCAGGGGCTTGAGGTAGCCGCAGTCCAGCACCTGGTAGCTGGCCCCGGAGGCCATCATCTTTACGTTCATCCCCTTTTTCAGGGTGCCTTCCATAATACGGAAGTAGACGATGACGCCCACATAGGGGTCATACTGGCTGTCAAAGACCAGTGCCTTCAGGGGGGCGCCGGAGTCGCCGGTGGGAGCGGGGATGTTGTGGACAATGTCCTCCAGAACCGCCGGGATGTTGATGCCCATTTTGGCGGAAATCTCCGGGGCGTCCTGGGCGGGGAGGGCCAGGATGTTCTCCACTTCCTCCTTGACCCGCTGGGGATCGGCGGCGGGCAGGTCGATCTTGTTGATGACCGGCAGAATCTCCAGGTCGTGCTCCATGGCAAGATAGGTGTTGGCCAGGGTCTGGGCCTCGATGCCCTGAGAGGCGTCCACAATGAGCACCGCGCCTTCACAGGCGGCCAGGGAGCGGGAGACCTCATAGTTAAAGTCCACATGGCCCGGGGTGTCAATGAGGTTGAGATGGTAAACCTCTCCGTCCTGGGCCTGGTAGTCCAGACGTACCGCACGGGCCTTGATGGTGATGCCCCGCTCACGCTCCAGGTCCATGTTGTCCAGCAGCTGGGACTCCATCTGGCGCTGTTCCACGGCGTGGCACAGCTCGATGAGCCGGTCGGACAGGGTGGACTTGCCGTGATCGATATGGGCGATGATTGAAAAGTTGCGAATTTTAGATTGATCAGTCATAAGCAGAAACCTCCATCAGGGGATTCACCAAATCAGAGCATAGCAGGTCCGATTTGGAGAGGACGAGCAGCAAAATGAGCGGGCCTTGCCCGTGGGGCGAG
Source organism: Eubacteriales bacterium (assembly GCA_048215895.1). GTDB lineage: Bacteria > Bacillota > Clostridia > Oscillospirales > Oscillospiraceae > Lawsonibacter. Next base: position 1,754 of record DBFWXD010000369.1, on the reverse strand, counting down.
GGTTATTTGCTGCGCCGGGCGGCCATCAGGCCGTTGATGCGCTCCCCAGCCCCGTGAATGAGCTGGTAGAGAGACTGGTAAAGGACCGGGTAATTCTGGGAGAGGGCCTCGTGCCCCATTTCGGGCAGGGGGATCTTCTCCTTGGCCTGGGCAGCCAGGGCATCCTCCAGCTCGGCCAGGTCGCACTTCATATCCGCATCGGCCAGGCCGGCTTCAAAGTGCCGGGGGGAGACGGAGAAAAAGTCGGGGTTATAGCTGGGGCTGGCCTGGTAGAGGCGGCGGTAGATCTGATAGACCCCGGTGGACAGGTAGTTGGCGCTGGCCTGGATGGCCTCACGGTTGCCGGTTTTGGACAGCAGATCGAACAGCGCGCCGATGGAATTCACCAGCAGCTTTTTGCTGAGCATGGCCAAAACGCTCCCCTTCAGGGAGTTGCCCTTCTCGTCGCTGAGGTCATAGAGCTCCTCGGCGGCAATGGTAGTGCCGTCCCGGCTGAGGGTGCGGCCCAATAAAAAGTCGGCGGAGACGCCATAATAGTCGCAGGCCTTGACCACAAAGGACAGGCCCGGCTCCCGGATGCCGTTTTCATAGTGGCTGAGCAGGGCCTGGGAGATGCCCAGAGCGGTGGCGGCGGCGCGCTGGCTGACCCCCTTCTCCTGGCGGAGCAGGGAGAGCGTGCGGGGAAATTCTGCGTTCAAACTTTCTCACCTCAACAATTTCTGCGCGGGAGAAGCCGTGGCGGCCTCCGGCGGAAGACATTGAAATACACTTTGTATAGTATAACTGAAAGCAATACGCCCCGTAAAGAGAAAAATCAAAAATAATTTTGTAGGTTCTGGGAAAAAATTCATGAATCCGGCGAAGAAAACCATGGTTATTCCCTTGCATTTTAACACGGGAAATGCTAGGATAAACACCAGAAAGAGGTGTGCTGCCGCACCTATTTTTTTGAGTTGGAGGGAATTTTATGTTTAAAAAACTCATTGACATTTTGAAAGCCCATCCCCGCAAGATTGTCTTTACCGAAGGCACCGACCCCCGGATTCTGGAGGCTTCCGCCCGCCTGCTGTCCGGTACGTTCCTGACCCCCATCCTCATCGGCAACGAGCAGGAGATCCTGGCTGCTGCTGAGGAGGCCGGCTTCAACATCCGGGGCGCCATTATCATTGATCCTGAGACCTATGAGAATATGGAGGCCATGGTGCAGCGCATGGTGGAGCTGCGCAAGGGCAAAATGACTGCCGACGAGTGCCGCGCCATGCTGAAGAAGGGCAACTACTTCGGTACCATGCTGGTGGCCATGGGTGAGGCCGACGCCCTGCTGGGCGGCGCTACCTACTCCACCGCCGACACCGTCCGTCCCGCCCTGCAGCTGGTCAAGACCAAGCCCGGCAACTCCATCGTGTCCTCCTGCTTCATTCTGGTCCGTCCTTCCGCCACCGGCGAGAACGACGTACTGGCCATGGCCGACTGCGCCATCAACATCAAGCCCACCGAGGACGAGCTGGTGGAAATCGCCCTGGAGACTGCCGCTACCGCCAAGGTCTTCGGCATTGATCCCAAGGTGGCTTTCCTGAGCTACTCCACCATGGGCTCCGGCAAGGGCGAGGACGTGGACAAGATGCGCAACGCCTGCGAGAAGGCCAAGGCTGTTATGCCTGAGTTCCCCGTGGATGGTGAGATGCAGTTCGACGCCGCTGTTTCCCCCCGTGTGGCGCAGACCAAGTGCCCTGACTCCAAGGTGGCCGGCTATG
>DBFWXD010000368.1:0-3329 GCA_048215895.1 Eubacteriales bacterium | reverse complement strand
CTGCAGCATTTCCTTGTGGCGGTCGCCGAAGCCAGGGGCCTTGACGGCCACACAGGGAAAGGTGCCGCGCAGCTTGTTGACAATCAGGGTGGACAGCGCTTCGCCTTCCACATCCTCAGCGATGATCAGCAGCTTCTTGCCGGACTGGACCACCTGCTCCAGAACGGGCAGCAACTCCTGGATATTGGAGATCTTCTTGTCGGTGATGAGGATGAGGGCGTCGTCCAGGTTGGCCTCCATCTTCTCAGTGTCGGTGACCATGTAGGGGGTAACATAGCCGCGGTCGAACTGCATGCCCTCCACTACCTCGGAGTAGGTCTCGGCAGTTTTGGACTCCTCGATGGTGATGACGCCGTCGTGGCCCACCTTCTCCATGGCCTCGGCAATCAACTGGCCGATGGCCTCGTCGCCGGAGGAGACAGCGCCCACGCGGGCGATGTCAGCGGAGCCGTTGACCTTCTGGCTGTTGACCTTCATGGCCTCGATGGCGGCGGCAGTGGCCTTGGCGATGCCCTTCTTCATGACCATGGGGTTGGCGCCGGCGGCCAGGTTCTTCAGGCCCTCCTTCACGATAGCCTGGGCCAGCAGGGTAGCAGTGGTGGTGCCGTCACCGGCCACGTCATTGGTCTTGGTGGAGACCTCCTTCACCAGCTGGGCGCCCATGTTCTCAAAGGGGTCCTCCAGCTCGATCTCCTTGGCGATGGTCACGCCGTCGTTGGTGATGAGGGGGGCGCCGAACTTCTTGTCTAGCACCACGTTGCGGCCCTTGGGGCCCAGAGTGATCTTGACGGTGTCAGCCAGCTGGTCCACGCCCTTTTCCAGAGCCTTGCGGGCTTCCTCGCCGTAGCAAATAATCTTAGCCATAAAGCATTACCTCCAAATCAAATCAAAACATTACTCGACAATCGCCAGAATATCGTTCTGACGGACAATGGTGACTTCTTCGCCGTCCAGCTTCACCTGGGTGCCGGCATACTTGCTGGTGATGACCTTGTCGCCCACCTTCACGGTCATAACGACCTCCTTGCCGTCCACCATGCCGCCGGGGCCAACAGCGATAACCTCAGCCACTTCGGGCTTCTCCTTGGCAGCGCCGGTGAGGATGATGCCGCCCTTGGTGGTCTCCTCAGCCTCCACCAGCTTTACAATGACACGGTCAGCCAGGGGTTTGAGTTTCATAACAGGTTCCTCCTTGTATGATATAAATTTTCTAATTAACAAATTCATTGGCTTAGCACTCTTTTTATTCAAGTGCTAAATCTAACTATGATAATAACCGCTTTCTCCCAAAAAATCAACCCCCAATTTTGAAAAATCGGAGGTTAATTTTTTATAATTTACTTTTTGTTCACAAACAAGCTCTTCAAGTGCTAATTTTCTCCTTGATTCGGTAGTCGCTCCCCTCCGGAAAGAAGAAGTTGACTTTCTTCTCAGACAGCCGGACGGTAAAGCTGGTGTCCACCATCACTTCCCCATCCACCACTACCGTGATCGGAGTTTCGGCACAGAACGATACCTCCTGGCCATGGTGCTCATAAATGAGCTGGGGGTAATTGCGGTAAAGTCCCTTGGCATACTTTCCAACCAGCCGAAGGAAGGTAGGCAGGCTCACCTGCCGGACCAACAGCATATCCAGCACACCGTCGTCCGGCATGGCATCGGCCACGGGCATAAATCCTCCACCGTAGTGGCGGCCATTGCAGATACACAAAATGGCCGTTTTCCGGTTTTCCCAGGAGATATCTCCCATCTTCACCGTCATGGTGCGGTTGATCCCCTTGAGGAATATATTTTCCACCAGGGAGAGCACATACGCCCCTTTTCCCGACACAAACCGCAGATCCTTATACCGGTGGACATCCGCAGCAATGCGGGCATCCACCCCGGCGCACACCACATCCAGCCCCAGCTTTCCGTTGCAGTCCATGAGATCAAGGGCCTTCTGCGGCCCCTGGGCCAACGCCTCCAGATCATAAAAACGGGTACGGTAATCCGGGCCAAACAGTTTCAAAAAGTCGTTTCCGGTCCCCTTGGGCACATTGGTCACCGCTACATGCTCCAGTCCCGCCGCCCCGTTGACCACCTCATTGAGGGTTCCGTCTCCTCCACAGGCATAGACCCGCAGAGGCTCAGGGTCAGCGGCAGCCTCCTGGGTCAGGCGCTGGGCATCTCCCTCCCCCGCAGTGTACACCACCTGGTGAGGAAAGCTCACTTGGGACAGCAGACCCTCCAGGTGGGCCGTGGTCCCTTTTTTCCCTGCCGCGGGGTTAATAATGAACAGATGTCTCACGCTTTCCCGGCCCTTCTTTATTTCGTTCCGTACATAAACAGGTCGCACTTGAGCATGCCATTGTAGAGCTTGCGCTTCTTGTCTGCCCGTTTTCCAAATGTGCGCTCAAACTCTGTATGAGAGGACAGCAGGTATAGGCTCCAGCCCTCGGGGAATTTATCCCAGGCCTTTCCAAAGGCACGGTAGAGCTCCTCCGCCTCACGGCGCTCCATGATCCGCTCTCCATAGGGCGGGTTAGTCACCACCCGGCCATGGATTCCGCCCCAGTGGAAGGTCCGGGCGTCGGACACCTCAAAGCTCACCACGTCATCCACCTCGGCCAGCTGGGCGTTATGCCGGGCCAGCGCCACCGCTTCCGGATCTAAATCTCCGCCCCAGATTTCATAGTTTCCATTAAATTCCTTATCCATGGCCTCGTCCGCGGCGGACATCCAAAGCTTTTTGTCCAGCCAGTTCCACTTCTGTGCAGAAAAGCTCCGGTTCAGGCCTGGGGCCCGATTTTTGGCAATGAGCGCGGCCTCAATGGGAATGGTACCGCTGCCGCAGAAGGGATCACACAGGGGGTCCCTTCCCCGATACCGGGACAGGAGCACCATGCCGGCGGCCAAAGTTTCCCGCAGAGGGGCGGCCACACCCTGGGCCCGGTAGCCCCGCTTATGAAGGCCCGCTCCGGAGGTATCCAGCATCAGTGTGGCAATATCTCCCATGATGGAAAACTGCACCTGATAGAGGGCTCCCGTCTCCGGCAGGGTATTGAGGTGATATTTCCCGCCCAGCCGGGCTGCAATGGCCTTCTTCACAATGGACTGGCAGGCAGGCACGGAGTGCAGGGTGGAATTGAGGCTGTGCCCCTTCACCGGGAACTGTCCCTCTCTGGGGATAAACTCCTCCCAGGGCAGGGCCTTTGTCCCCTCAAACAGGGCATCAAAGTCGGACGCCGGAAAACTCCCCAGCACCAGCAGCACGCGCTCCCCGGTGCGCAGGTTCAGATTCAGTCTGGGCAGGTCGGCCGCTTCTCCCATGCATAGCACACGCCCAT
>DBFWXD010000367.1:0-4969 GCA_048215895.1 Eubacteriales bacterium | reverse complement strand
GGGCATCTGCCTGGGGATGCAGATGGCCGTGGTGGAATTTGCCCGCCATGTGTGCCATCTGGAGGGGGCCCATTCCAGCGAGCTGGCGCCGGACACCCCTTATCCCGTCATCGACCTTATGCCCGACCAGAGGGGCATCACCGCCAAGGGCGGCACCATGCGCCTTGGCTCCTATCCCTGCCGCATCACCGGCGAAGACACCTTCGCCTTCCGCGCCTACGGCACCCCGGAAATCCAGGAGCGCCACCGCCACCGCTATGAGTTCAACAACAGCTACCGGGATCTCCTCACCCAAGCGGGCCTGCGCCTGTCCGGCCTGTCCCCCGACGGGCGTCTGGTGGAGATGGTGGAGCTGCCCGACCACCCCTGGTTTGTGGGCGTACAGTTCCACCCGGAGCTGAAAAGCCGCCCCAACCGGGCTCACCCCCTGTTTGCCGCTTTCCTGGCCGCCGCCAAGGCCTGTCAGCCCTCCCTCTCATAAATCAGCGGGCCCCGGACATGATCCGGGGCCCGTTTTTCTTCGTTTTGTTGGCATAACCGCCCCCAGCTTTGCATAACGTAGAGCAAGGTGGTGTGTGTCATGTATTATGGGAAACGCTCGTTGATCCTCACTTGTCTGGCCGCCATGCTGGCCGGAACCCTGCTTCATTTCGTCTACTCCTGGATGCCCTGTGCCATAACCGCGCTCTTTTCCCCCATCAACGAAAGCCTGTGGGAGCACGTCAAAATCGTCCTCTGGCCCTATCTGGCCGCGGCGATCCTGCTCAACCGGGACCGTCCCGGAGGGCTCTACCCCTGGCTGCTGACCGCACCGATTATCTCCGCCGCCATGCTGGTCATGGGCTACCTCTACCACATCTGCCTGGGGGGCGAGGCCATGTGGGTGGACATTGCCATCTACATCGCGGTCATGGTCCTGGGCTTCTGGCTGCCCACCGTCTTCTCCCAGCCCTTCTCCCCCCGGCGCAAGGTATTCAGCGTGCTGCTCACCGGGATACTCCTGGGCATGGTGGTGGTCTTTACCCTCTATCCCCCGGACTGCATTCTCTTTGCCGATCTGTCCGCGGCGGGGGCCTGGTTTCCCCTTCCCTGCTAAAATTTGATTTGGCTCTAGCCAGTGTTCCCTCTCGTCTGGTATAATGGGAAAAACATCAGGCGGGAGGGAGCGCTTTGGTCTTATATGGAACCGACGGTCTGGAGACGCGCGCCCAGGCCTACGACTTGCTGGCCATTGCCGCAAAGGAGCACTGGGGCCTGTCCCCTCTGCCCCAGCTGGTGCGCGCCCCGCTGGGAAAGCCAGCCTTTGCCTCCGGTCAGGGGCTGGAATTTAACCTCAGCCACAGCGGCCCCCTTGCCCTGTGCGCTCTGGACCACACCCCGGTGGGAGTAGACATTCAGCTGGTGAAGTCCTGGCGGCCCTCTCTGCCCCGGCGGGTATGCTCCCCGGAGCAGCTGGAGTGGCTGGAACAGCAGGAGGACGTTTGGCGGGGCTTTACCGCCCTGTGGGCCATGAAGGAGAGCCGTGTCAAGCAGAGCGGCCAGGGGCTGCGGGGCTCTATCGCCGCCATTTCCGTCCCCCTCCCCCGCCCGGATGAGACGCTCTATGCCCACCAGGGGCTCTGGTTCCGCCTGTACTTTGGCCCGGACTGGGTGGGCTCGGCCTGTGGGACAGCCCCTCCCCCGGAACAAATTCATTGGCGCACACTCACGCAATCGCCCTCCGTGTCAACTTGTTGCATACCCACTGATGATCGGGAAAAGGATGCGAGCAGCCATGACCTTTGACATACATCTTCTGTCATTCCTCATTGAAATTATCGGCACCATTGCCTTCTCCATCTCCGGGGCCATGCTGGCCATCGAGCGCAATCTGGACCTGTTCGGCGTGGTGTTCCTGGGCGCTGTTACCGCCATCGGCGGAGGCATCGTTCGCGACCTTCTGCTGGGTCAGATTCCGCCTCAGGCCTTTCTCAACTACGTCTATCTGCTCTTTGCCGTGCTCACCGCCCTGGTGGTCTTTGTCATTGCCCACCAGAGGGCACGCCGGGGCAAATCTATTACCTTTATCAACGACACCGTCCTCAACATCTTCGATGCGGCGGGCCTTGGCATTTTCTCCGTCATCGGCGTGCAGAACACCATGAACGCCGGCTTTGGGGACAACGCCTTTTTCTGTGTGTTTCTGGGCCTGACCACCGGCGTGGGAGGCGGCATGCTCCGGGATGTGCTCAGCCGCTCCACCCCCGCCGTCCTGCGCAAGCACATCTACGCTCTGGCCTCTCTGGCCGGTGCTCTGTGCTACTACCTGCTGCAAATTTATGCCCCCGCCGTCTCCATCCTGGTGAGCACCCTTCTGGTAGTGGTTCTCCGGGTTCTGGCCAGCCACTACCGCTGGACTCTCCCCCGCATCCCCGTTCAGCAGGACCCCCGCACGCTGTAACTGCGGTTTTTTCAATCATCAAAAGCGGCTCCCCGCCTGGCGGGGAGCCGCTTTTTGTGTTCTCTATTTGGTCAGGTACGCCTGTATCTGTTCAAGCTCCGCCCGGGTGTCCACATCCCAGAGCTCCGCCTCATCCGCTGCCTGGACCAAACGGATTTCCGCTTCCAGGCCCCGCAGTGCGGACATGCCGCCCTGCTCGCCGGTGAGGCTGCGAAGGTTTGGGAAATACCGCTTGGGAAACAGCACCGGACTGCACGGGGTCTCCCCCCAGGCCAGGCGCACCACCGCCTCCGGGTGGGCCAGAAAGACATCCAGCAGCTTCTCCATGCTCTCTCTGGTGCAAAGGGGCTGGTCGCCCATCACGAACAGGCAGCCAGCCACCCCCTCCATAGCCTCAATGCCCAGGCGAATGCTCTCGCTCTGGGGACCTCCGGGGTAGCGCAGGCAGGTAAGATTTTGCTGGCTGCACAGTTCCTCCACTCCCTGGGAGGAGGCCACCACCACAATCCGGGCAAACCGCTCCCGGGGCAGGGCCACAAGCACATGCTCCAGCACCGGCCGGTCACCCAGCGCCTGGAGCAGCTTGTTGTCTCCAAACCGGCGGCCTTGTCCCGCCGCCAGCACCACACATCCCAGCTTCACGGCTCTCTCACCTCGTCCAGATCCAGTACCAGGCAGTCCGCCCGCTCCCGCAGGCGGTTTAAAAAGGGGAGATCCTCCTTGCGCAGGGCCGCCAGTACCCGCTTATGTTCAAACAAGTTCCACAGCGCCTGTTGATAGGCGGGGCTGGACTGCTCCAAAAAGCCGATCTCGTCCACCGCAGCCCACTCCCCCGGCGCCGCCAGTACCTGCCGGGCCAGCTGTGTGCCGACCGTGTCCAGCACCCCGGGCACCGGCTCCATGGCCGCCTGCGTTCGCCGGGCGATCACACACCGTTCTCCTCCGCCGCGCTTCTCCAGCCACACCAACGTCGGAAGGCCATCGCTCCCCCGTTCCACGCCGCTGCACAGACCGGGTACTGGCCGGTCCTCCAGCAGGGCCTCAAGCAGGGTGGTCTTCCCCCTGCCCTTCCCGCCGGTAATCAGAAGATGCCGCCGGGAGGAAGCCAGAAAAGTGCTCCTGGTATAGGCGCTCAGCCATTTGATCGCAGGATAGACGGTATGCTCCATAGCGCTTCAACAGCTCCTTTCCCTCCGGGGTCAGGGTGCTGCCCCCGCCCCCTTTTCCTCCCACCATGCGCTCCAGCAGCGGAAAGCCCAGGTGTGCCTCGGCATTTTTGATGATCCGGAAGGCCTTGGTGTAGGCCATGCCCATGCGCTGGGCGGAGGCGCGCAGGCTCTGCGTCTGCTCCACCCCCAGCAAAAGGCGGTAGGGGCCCTCGCCGAAAAAGCGCTCCCCCGCGTCATCCTGAAAGCTGACGGCCAGTCTGAGCTTCATGTCCTCTCCCCTCCGATCATCACATAGCGGCCCTTGTGCCGCAAAACCTCCACCGGGCCGTATACCTCCCTCAGAGCCCGCTCCAGCTCCTCCCGGCTAAGTTTTTCCGGACGAAGGTCATGGATCAGGGTCCCATCTTTCATCAGCAGCAGCCGGTCGGCGTGGGCCAGGGCGGAATTGACGTCGTGGCTGCACAGCAGCACCCCCCGCCCCGCCTGGTCCCGATACCGTAGCAGCAAGTCCATCATGTGCTGCCGGTTGCTGAAGTCCAGGGCGCTGTCGGGCTCGTCCAGCACCAGCAGCTCCGGCTGACACACCAGGGTCCGGGCAAAGAGGCACAGCTGCTTCTGCCCCTGGCTCAGGCTCTGGAAGGGCATCTGGGCCAGCTGGGCCATGCCCACCCACTCCAGCGCCTCCATGGCCCGGCGGCGGTGAGACGCTCCGGGGCTCTCCAAAAGCCCCAGCTCCGGGTTTAGGCCCATGAGCACCACGTCCAGCACCGCCAGGGACAAAAACATGTTCCCTCCCTGGGCCAGATAGCCTATGTGCCGGGCCCGCTCCCGGCGGCTGAGGGCAGAGAGGGACTGTCCCTCCAAACTCCGCTCCCCTTTGCTGGGCAGCAAGGTGCACACGGCCCGCAGCAGGGTGGTTTTTCCCGAGCCGTTCCCGCCCAGCAGGGCGCACAGCTCCCCTTCTTCCAGGGAAAAGCTCACATCATGGATCACATCCCCCCGGCCATACCCGGCGCAGAGATGCTCCACCTGCAACAGCGTCTTCATAACCCTCCCCTCCTTCTGCACATCATCCAGAACAGGAAGGGCGCGCCCAGCAGGGAGGTAATGATGCTGATGGGAATTTCCGAGCTGCCCACGCTCCGGGCCAGCACGTCGGCCAGCAGCAGCAACACGCCTCCGCACAGTCCCGACAGCACCGTGGTGGAAAACCGGCTGCTCCGGGTGAGCAGCCGGGCCGTGTGGGGAGCCAGCAGTCCTACAAAGGAGATAAGGCCGGTGACGCTGATCACCGCCCCCGTCACCAACGTGGCCAGCAGCAGCACTCCGGTACGCACCGCTCCCACGGGAACTCCCAGGG
>DBFWXD010000366.1:0-2107 GCA_048215895.1 Eubacteriales bacterium | reverse complement strand
GGGGTAACAGTGCTTAGCAAGAAATAACGGATTGAGCGCCCACCATTCAGGTGAGGAATACAGTGGTTTCCCTCATTTTTCAAAAAGTTGTAAAAAAGCACAAAACCTTCTGGAAACCCGAAGATTTTGTGCTACTAATGGCACCCGCGGGAGGATTTGAACCTCTGGCCTACCGCTTAGGAGGCGGTCGCTCTATCCAGCTGAGCTACGCGGGCCTATGAAATTACCTGATTGAAATCGAACTCGGAATGGTACGCTTGTATCCCCGGAGTGGGGCGCTCTGTTCCCTACTTAGGAGGCGGTCGCTCTATCCTACTGAGCTACGGGCGCATAAGAATCTGCTTTATTTTAACGCAAGCTGCCCCTTCTGTCAACGCCGATCTTCCGCAAACACCACAAACGCCCGGTCCTTTCGGACCGGGCGTTTGTGGGAAGAAGGAGACAATACAAAAGGGGACCGGGCCCCGGCCTGCCGACTGGCAGGCATGTCCGGCGGCCTTCTGTACAGGGGTAGCGATAGAAACGGAGGTCAGCGGCCCCCTTCGGGGCCCCGGCCTCGGCTTTCCGCCTTGGACCTTTCAGCGGCCTCGCGCCGCCTCTCTGGAAAACCGTGCCGGCCCGGCCGGGCCGGCACGGAATGGATCAGAACTGGCTCTCAGATCACTCCACGTCCATGTCCGGCTTGTTGAACTCGCCGAACAGCTCCTCGTTGCTGGGCATATCCTCGGGCAGAGGACGGGCCACCCAGGTGGTATTCATGTAGTGCTTCAGGCAGATGTTCTCGGACACGATGTTGCCGCCCCAGGTGCCGCACCCCATGGAAGACGTGGGAGGCATGCCGTTGGTGGAAGAACCGGAGTTGCCGCGGTTGTTGGGCTGGCGCACCATGATGCGGGACACGGGGGCGCACATGCCCAGACGATGGATGTGGTCGTCGTCGAAGGAGTAGATGCCGCAGCTGTGGCCCTTGCCGCCCACGTTGAACATGGCCTGCATCATGGTCAGTGCGTTCTCAAACTCCCCGTAGTACTTGAACAGGGTCAGCAGAGTGGTCAGCTTCTCGCTGGAGAAGAAGTGCTCCTTGCCCACGTTCTCGATGCCGCCGCCGGTCACAGCGATGAACTTCCGGTCAGCCGGGATCTCGAACCCGGCGGCCTCCGCCAGCTTCTGCGGGCTGATGGCCACGGTGTTGGGCAGACGGTGCCCAGCCTCGTCCCACATGACGGCCTTCAGCTTCTCAGCCTCTTCCTCGTTGGCCAGGTAAGCGCCCTCCTTCACCAGGGCGGCTACGAACCCGTCGTACACGTCCTCGTGGATGATCAGGTTGCCGTCGCAGGAGCAGCCGGAGCCGAAGTCGGAGCACTTGGAGATCCGGGTGTTCATGGCAGCCTCAGCCTGACGCTCGGGGGTGTTGCAGGTGTTATCGATGATGACAGTCGCGTTGCCGGCGCCGGAGCCGTAGGCCGGCACACCGGAGGAGTATGCGGACTTGACCATGGGACGGCCACCGGTGGCGATGACCAGGTCGCAGCGCTTCATCAGCTCCTGGGTCAGGGTGATGCTGGGCTCCTCGATGCCCTGGATGATGTCGGCGGGAGCGCCCTCACGCACCAGGGTCTCACGGATGATGTTGATGCACTTGTTGGTGGTCTTCTTCGCGCGCGGATGGGGGCTGCAGATGATGACGTCACGGGCCTTGATGGCATAGATCACCTGGCCGGCAGGGGTCAGGCAGGGGTTGGTGGTGGGCACCAGAGACGCAATCACGCCCACAGGCTTGGCATACTTCACGATGCCCTTCTCAGGGATCTCCTCGATCACGCCCACGCTCTTCTGACGCAGGCAGTCCCGCAGGATCAGCTTCAGCTTGTTCCGCTTGTTCCGCTTGGTCACCTTGTCGCCCAGGCCGGTCTCGTCCACCGCCTCGTCAGCCAGGTTCGCCCAAACCTTCATGTCGATCACAGAAGCGGCGACCGCCTGGCACAGCCGGTCCACGCGCTCCTGGTCATAGGTGGCGATGATCTCCGCCGCAGCGCGGGCCTTAGCGACCATCCCGTCCAGCATTTCGATCTGCTCAGGAGTGACTTCTTTCGCCATTGTAATGATC
>DBFWXD010000365.1:0-1932 GCA_048215895.1 Eubacteriales bacterium | reverse complement strand
GACCAGATTGCAGCCCTCCTTGGCGAAGGCGGTGGACAGGCCGTAGCCGATGCCGCCGCCCTTGCCGCCGCCGGTGATAATCGCTACTCTGCCGTCAAACTTACCCATATCGTCTCCTCCTTGAACTTTTTAGTTTTATTTTGATACTATCTGTATCATACTCCTTTCGACGGCAGATTGCAAGAGAAAACTACCTCTATACGGCGGTTTTAGGGAACATATGTTTGCATTTTAACCCAGGCTATGCTATACTGGCTTGGGAGTATACCAATAAGGAGGGTCTGCCATGAAAACGCTCTCGCCCAAGCAACAGCAGATCTATGACTATATCGTTTCCTTCTCCGGCCTCCACGGCTATCCCCCCTCGGTGCGGGAGATCGGGGAGTATGTGGGGCTCAAGTCCCCCTCCACTGTCCACTTCCACCTGAAGGGGCTGGAGGCGGCGGGGCTGATCACCAAGGCCGAGGGAAAGACCCGTGCCATTACCATCAGCGGCCCACACCCGGGCGCGCCGGAGCCGGCGGGAGAGGAGCCCGACCAGGTGCCTGTGGTGGGCAGTGTGGCCGCCGGAGCCCCCATTCTGGCCCAGGAGTGCATTGAGGACTATCTGACCTTTGACACCGGAGGACTGACAGGGGAGCACTTCGCCCTGCGGGTACGGGGGGAGTCCATGAGGTACGCGGGCATCCTCCCTGGCGACCTGGTGGTGGTACACCAGCAGCAGGACGCCCGCAGCGGGGAGATCGTGGTGGCCCTCTTTGAGGATGAGGCCACGGTCAAAACCCTGCGCCGCAGGGACGGACACACCTGGCTTATGCCGGAAAACCCGGACTATGAGCCCATTGACGGCGACGGCTGTACCATTCTGGGCAAGGTGGTGGCCGTGGTGCGGAGGTACTGAGGTTGAGTCCTGTGCCGAAGCCCGGTTGGATGAAACAATGAATAAGGGATTATACTGCTCATGTCCGCCCGCAGGCGGAAGAAAGGAGCCTGACCGATGGGAAAGAACGACCGCTTTCAGATCATCTATACCCAGGGGATCACGGATATCACCCGTATCCTGCTGGACACCCGGACGGGGGTGCTCTACCTCCAGACGGTGAGCGGCTATGCCGGCGGCCTCACTCCCCTTCTGGACAGCGAGGGCAGGCCCATGAAATGGCTGCCGGAGGAGGGAGAGGCATGAGACTGGTTACCTGGAACGTCAACGGCCTGCGTGCATGCCTGGGCAAGGGTTTTCTGGACTTCTTCCAGCGGGTGGACGCCGACGTGGTCTGCCTCCAGGAGACCAAGCTCCAGCCCGACCAGATCGCACTGGAGCTGCCCGGCTACCGGCTCTTCTGGAACAGCGCGGAAAAGAAGGGCTACTCGGGCACGGCGGAGTTCACCCGGGTGGAGCCCCTGTCCGTCACCTGCGGCATCGGCCTGGACGCGCACGACCACGAGGGCCGGGTCATCACCGCGGAGTTCGACGGCTTCTTCCTGGTCTGCTGCTACACCCCCAACGCCCAGAACGAGCTGGCCCGCATCGACTACCGGATGCAGTGGGAGGACGACTTCCGAGCCTACCTCATGGAGCTGGACAAAAAGAAGCCGGTGGTGCTGTGCGGCGATCTCAACGTGGCCCATGAGGAGATCGACCTGAAGAACCCCAAGAGCAACCGGGGCAGCGCGGGCTTCTCCGACCAGGAGCGGGGCAAGATGACCGAGCTGCTCTCCAGCGGCTTTACCGACACCTTCCGCGCCCTCTACCCCGACCGGACGGGGGCGTACACCTGGTGGAGCTACCGCTTCAACGCCCGGAAGAACAACGCGGGGTGGCGCATCGACTACTTTATCGTGTCCGACCGCCTGCTTCCCCGGGTGAGGGACAACATCATCCACGCGGAGGTGGAGGGCAGCGACCACTGCCCCGTGGAGCTGGTGCTGGAC
>DBFWXD010000364.1:0-9995 GCA_048215895.1 Eubacteriales bacterium | reverse complement strand
GCCCAGCGGGGCACCCGTCTGGCCTGGTGCTCGGACGAATTTTACCTCATCGCCGGCCGTTCCCTGCCGGACAAGGCCTTTTATGAGGACATGAATCAGCTGGAAAACGGCGTGGGCATGCTCCGTCTGCTCCTCAGCCAGGCCCATATGGCCCTGGAGGACCCCATGGACGGCGCTCCCCTCACCCCCTTCTCTGTGGCCACCGGGGTGTCCGCCGCCCCCTTCATCCAACAGATTGTGGACGCCGCCCAGGCGCAGTACCCCTCCCTTCAGGGCAGGGTCTACCCCATCCGAAACGAATTTTTCGGAGAGACCATCACCGTCTCCGGCCTCATCACCGGCGGGGACCTCATCAACCAGCTCCGGGGCAAGGAGCTGGGGCAGCGGCTGCTCATCCCCTCCAACATGCTGCGCGCCGGAGAGCAGGTCTTCCTGGACGACGTCACAGTGGATGACGTTCAGCGGGAGCTGGGGGTTCCGGTGGTGGCCGTGGACGCGGAGAGCGGCTTTGACCTGGCCGATGCCATCCTGGGACTGGAGGTGACCTCCCCGGAGGTGTGCCGTCAGCGGGAAGAAACTGAGTACTATCAGTATAATCCGTAATTTATAATACACTAAGTGTGGGATTTTCCCCCACTGGAAGAGAGAGGAACCTGATATGAAGCCATTAGTCGCCATCGTGGGCCGGCCCAACGTGGGCAAGTCCATGCTGTTTAACAAGCTGTGCGGACAGCGCCTGTCCATCGTGGAGGACACCCCCGGTGTCACCCGTGACCGGCTGTACGCCCAGTGTGAGTGGAGAAACCGCGTATTTGATATCGTGGACACCGGCGGCATCGAGCCGGGCACCGACGACCAGATTCTCTCCTTTATGCGGGAGCAGGCGGAAATCGCCATCTCCACCGCCACGGTCATTGTCTTTGTCTGCGACATCAAGACGGGCATGACCGCCTCCGACCAGGAGGTGGCCAACATGCTCCTGCGCTCGGGTAAGCCCGTGGTGCTGGCGGTAAACAAGGCCGACCAGACCGGCCGGGAGAACCCGGACATCTATGAGTTTTATAACCTGGGCCTGGGCGACCCCATCGCCGTCTCCGCCGTCCACGGCCACGGCACCGGCGATCTGCTGGACGCCTGCTTTGCCTACTTCCCCCCGGAGGAGGAGGAAGAGGAGGACGACGACACCATCAAGGTGGCCGTCATCGGCAAGCCCAACGTGGGCAAGTCCTCCCTCATCAACCGCATTCTGGGCGAGGAGCGTGTGATCGTCTCCAACGTGGCGGGTACCACCCGTGACGCGGTGGACAGCGCTTTTGAAAACGAGCACGGCAAATACCTGTTCATCGACACCGCCGGCATGCGGAAAAAGTCCAAGGTGGATGACCGGATCGAGAAGTTCTCCGTGCTGCGCTCCACCATGGCCATCGAGCGCTGCGACGTGTGCCTTATTATGATCGACGCCCAGGAGGGCGTGACCGAACAGGACACCAAGGTGGCCGGTCTGGCCCACGAGGCGGGCAAGGCCTGCATCATCGTGGTCAACAAGTGGGACGCCATCGAGAAGGACGGCAAGACCATGGACAAGATGCGCCAGGACGTCATGCGGGACCTCTCCTATATGACCTACGCTCCCATCCTTTTCATCTCCGCCCTTACGGGCCAGCGGGTGGAGCGGCTGTTTGAGCTCATCAACTACGTGAACAACCAGGCCGCCACCCGCATCTCCACCGGCATGCTCAACTCCCTGCTGGCCGACGCCACCGCCCGGGTGCAGCCCCCCACGGACAAGGGCCGCCGGCTGAAGATCTACTATATGACGCAGGTGGGCGTACGTCCGCCCCACTTCGTGTGCTTCTGCAACGACGCACGGCTGTTCCACTTCTCCTATCAGCGCTACCTGGAAAATCAGATCCGCTCCACCTTCGGACTGGAAGGTACCCCGGTGCGCCTCACCGTCCGGCAGAAGAGCGAGAAGGAGGATTAACATGGGCGAGGTCATCTTGTTCGTCCTGACCCGGATGGATTTCTGGCTGGTGGCCGTGATCTCCTATTTCTGCGGCTGCTTCAATGGGGCCGTGATTGTCTCCAAGTATATTCTCCGGGACGATGTGCGCAACCACGGCAGCGGCAACGCGGGCCTTACCAACTTCTTTCGCACCTTCGGCGGCCCTCTCACCTTTGTGGTCATCCTCACCGATGTGCTGAAGGCTGTGGTGGCTATCCTCATCGCCGCCAAGATCGGCGGCAGCTATGACCCCCGCATTATGCCCGACATGCCCCTGGAAGCGGCCATGGCAGCCTATTATGTGGTTCTCTTTAAGTATTGGGCCGGCCTGTGGTGCCTGCTGGGCCACATGTTCCCCTGCATGTTTCACTTCAAGGGCGGCAAGGGCATCCTCTCCGGCGGAGCCATCGCCATCATGCTGGACTGGCGCATCGCCCTGGTGGTGTGGGGCGGCTTTCTCATTCTGGCCGTGCTCACCCGCTACGTCTCCCTGGGCTCCTGCTGGGCGGGGGCCAGCTTCCCCTTTGCCACCTGGTTTGTCTATCACGACCCCCTCATCACCGGTCTGGGGGCTTTCATCGGACTTCTCATTTTGTATATGCACCGGGGAAACATTCACCGGTTAATTACGGGAACGGAAAACAAGTTCAGTCTGCATAAGAAGAAATAAGGAGGCTTCTCTATGAAGATCACCGTACTGGGCAGCGGCGCCTGGGGCACCGCTCTGGCTATGCTCCTGCTGGAAAATGGAAACGACGTCACCCTCTGGTCCTACACCGAGGAGGAGTCCAAGGTCTTACGCGAGACCCACGAAAATCCCATGCTCAAGGGCGTGCGTCTGCCCCCCGAGCTGAAATTCTCCACCGATATGGCCTGCGTCAAGGGCTGCGGCCTGGTGGTGATGGCCACTCCCTCCTTCGCCGTGCGCACCACCGCTGCCAAGCTGAAGGTGCTGGCCGACCCGGGCACTATTCTGGTGTCCGTGTCCAAGGGCATTGAGAAGGACAGCTCCCTGCGCCTGAGCCAGGTTATTGAGGAAGAGCTCCAGGGCCACTGCCCCGTGGTGGTTCTCTCCGGCCCCTCCCACGCCGAGGAGGTAGGCCGCCGCATCCCCACCGGCGTGGTGGCTGCCGCCGACGATCTGAAGATTGCCGAGCAGGTTCAGGACCTCTTTATGAATCAGCGCTTCCGGGTCTACACCAGCGACGACAAGGTGGGCACTGAGATCTGCGCCGCGCTCAAGAACATCATCGCCCTGTGCGCCGGCTGCTGTGACGGCATGGGCTATGGAGACAACACCAAGGCCCTGCTGATGACCCGGGGTCTTGCCGAGATGGTTCGCCTGGGCGTGGCTCTGGGCGGCAAGAAGGAGACCTTCACCGGCCTTGCCGGCATGGGCGACCTCATCGTCACCTGCTGCTCCATGCACTCCCGCAACCGCCGCTGCGGCATCCTCATCGGTCAGGGCAAGGGAGTTCAGGAGGCCATCAAAGAGGTCGGCGCCGTGGTGGAGGGCTACTACGCCGCCGCCAACGCCCGGACCCTGGCCCAGAAGGTCGGGGTGGAGATGCCCATCGCCCAGGCCGCCTATGAGGTCCTCTACGAGGGCCGGGACGTCCACAATGTCATCACCGATCTCATGAGCCGGGCCAAGCGCTCGGAGCTGGACGAGAGCTGGAGCTAAAGCTCTTCAAACAAGGGGCAGTGCCCCTTGTTTGAGAAAAGCTACACGCAAAACCGGCCTCGATTCCATTCGGAAAAGTCGGCCGGTTTTGCGCGAGAAGTGTTTTTGGAGTCGGCCAAGCCGCTCCAAAAACGGATTTTAATCTTTTCGCCGCTGCGGCGGCGAAACTCCTGCGGAGGGCCCTTGAGCTACTGCGCGGCGAAACTCCTGGGTCGGGCTTTTTCCGCTTACAATCCGATAAAACTTAACTGGTTTTGCCGCCTCCGGGCGGCAAAACGCCTATGGAGGCATTTTATTTATGGAACGGCTCTACGAAGCAAATTCCTTTCTCACCTCCTTTGACGCGGTGGTGGAGTCCTGTGTCCAGGGCAAGAAAGGATACGACATCATCCTGAATCAGACCGCCTTCTACCCCGAGGGAGGCGGGCAGCCCTATGACACCGGCACGCTGGGCGGGGTCCGGGTGCTGGAGGTACATAACCGGGACGGCCGGGTGGTCCACACCTGCGACGGGCCTTTGGAGGCGGGCAGCGCCGTCTCCGGCGAGATCGACTGGGAGAGGCGCTTTGACCTTATGCAGCAGCACTCCGGAGAACACATTGTCTCCGGCATGGCGCACGCCAAGTGGGGCTGCGACAATGTGGGCTTCCATCTGGGCAGTGACGTGGTCACCATCGACCTAAACGTCCTGCTCACTCCGGAGCAGCTCCAGGAGCTGGAGGCGGACGCAAACCGCTACCTCTGGGAGGACCACCCCATCGAAATCGCCTATCCCTCCCCTCAGGAGCTGGAAATCATCGACTACCGCAGCAAAAAGGAGCTGACCGGTCAGGTGCGCATCGTCACCTTCCCCGGGGCGGACTGCTGCGCCTGCTGTGGCACCCATGTGCGCTCCTCCGGCCAGGTGGGGCTGGTAAAGCTGCTGTCCATGGAGAAGTTCCGGGAGGGCGTGCGCATCCAGCTGGTATGCGGAGGCCGGGCTCTGGGCTATTTCTCCGCCCTCCAGGGTCAAAACGCCCAGGTGTCCCACCTGCTCTCCGCCAAGGTCTTTGAAACCGGTGCAGCGGTGGAGCGGCTGATGGAGGAGACCGCCGCTCTGAAGGCCCGGTGCGCCGCCATGGAGGACGCCGCCTTTGCCCGCCTGGCCGAAGAGCACCGGGGGAAGGGGGACGTGCTCCTCTTTGAAGAGGGCCTCTCCCCCGACAGCCTGCGCCGGCTGTGCGATGCGGTGCTCCACACCTGCGCCGGCCGGTGCGCCTGCTTCTCCGGGACGGAGGAGACGGGCTACAAATATGCCATCGGCCAGCTGGACGGCCAGCTTCGCGAGCTCACCAAACAGCTGAACCAGGCGCTCCATGGCCGGGGCGGCGGCAAGCCCGACTTTGTACAGGGCTCTGTCCAGGCCTCTCAGGCTGAGATTTGTGCCTTTTTCAACAACTAATTTGAGGTTTTTATGGAATATTCAATCTATCAGCTCCTGTGGCTGTTCCTCTGCTACGCCTTTCTGGGCTGGCTGAGCGAGACGGCCCTGGCTGCCGCCCGGAAGGGCCGGCTTTTGAACCGCGGTTTCCTCAACACCCCCTTCTCCCCGGTCTACGGCCTGGGCGGAGTGCTGTTCGCGCTGTTCCTGCCTGAACTGCGGGACGACCCCTTCTTCCTGTTCCTGGGCGGCATGATCCTGGCCACCGCCCTGGAGCTGTTTACCGGCATCCTGCTGGAAAAGCTCACCGGCCAGAAGTGGTGGGACTACTCCTCCCGCCGGTTTCAGTTTGAGGGCCACATCAACCTGACCTACTCGGTGATCTGGGGCCTGTGCGCCCTGTTCTGCCTGTTTGTGGGCAACAAGCTGATCCTCTCCCTGGTGGGGCTGATCCCCCCTGCGGTGGGAAAGCTCATCCTGCTGGGCATCTATGTGGTGCTGGGACTTGATATCCTCACCTCCCTGGCCGCCCTGTTCCAGTGGAAGCTCTCCCTGCCCGACACCCGGGAGCTGTCCCGGTTCCTGTCCCGGCTGACCCAGACCCTGGACAACGCCGTCACCCGGTATGTCCAGCGCCGTGTGACCCGTGCCTACCCCAACCTGGACCCCACAAAGGGCCCCGTCCGCTCCAAAGCGGCTCCCACCGTCTTTGCTCAGGGCTGCTGCTTCTACAAGCTGGCCTGTCTCTTTTTCCTGGGAGCCTTTCTGGGGGACATCATCGAGACCATCTTCTGTCGGGTAACTGCCGGGGTGTGGATGAGCCGCAGCAGCGTGGTCTGGGGGCCCTTCTCCATTGTATGGGGTCTGGGCGCGGTGCTGCTCACCGCTCTGCTCTACAAATACCGCCACAAGAGCGACGGGTACATCTTTTTTGTGGGCACGGTGGCCGGCGGCGCTTACGAGTACTTCTGCTCGGTCTTCACCGAGCTGGTTTTCGGCACCGTATTCTGGGATTACAGCCACCTTCCCTTCAACCTGGGCGGGCGCATCAACCTGCTCTACTGTTTCTTCTGGGGCATTGCGGCGGTGGTCTGGCTGAAGCTGGTCTACCCCGTCCTGTCCGGCTGGATCGAAAAGCTGCCCATCCGGGCGGGCAAGCTGCTCACCTGGGCGCTAATTCTCTTTATGCTGGTCAACGTCGTTCTGTCCGCCCTGGCCATGGGCCGCTTTGTCCAGCGCCAGAAAAACCCCGCTCCGGCGGGCAACGCCCTGAGCCAATTTTTGGATGACCGCTTCCCTGACGAGCGCATGGAGCGGATCTATCCCAACATCCTGTTTGTGGAATAAGCGGGGGCCGCGGCCCCTTTGGAGGAATGATTATGAAGGACACACGGGGACGCTTTTTTGCCCTGGAGGGTATTGACGGAAGCGGAAAATCCACCCAGCTGCGGCTTTTGGCCCAGCGGCTGGAACAGGCCGGACACCCCTGCCTCACCACCTGCGAGCCCACCGGCCGCCCCATGGGCAAGCTGCTGCGCCAGGTGCTCACCGGTCAGGTACGCTGCGACAACCGGGTGGTGGCCCCTCTCTTTGTGGCCGACCGGCTGGACCATCTGCTCAACGAGGAAAACGGCCTGTGCCAGGCGGTGGAGCGCGGACTCACCGTCCTCTCCGACCGGTACTACTTCTCCTCCTACGCCTATCAGAGCGTGGACCTGCCCCTGGAGTGGGTGATCGAGGCCAACCGCCCCTGCGCCCAGCTTCTCCGGCCCACCGCCACCCTCTTTATTGACGTGGAGCCGGAGCTGGCCCTGGAGCGCATTGCCCAAAACCGGGAGGGGACGGAGCTCTTTGAGACCATGGAGCGCCTCACCCGCACCCGGGAGCAGTATTTCCGCGCCTTTGAGGCCCTGAAGGGGGAGGAGCGAGTCATTATCCTCCCCGGCGACCAGAGTGTGGAGGCCATCGCCCAGACCATCTGGGAACAGGTGGAGACGTTCTTTTAACCGGCCGGGAGCGGACGCACATACGTCCGCTCCCGTTTTCGCACCCTGCGTTCCCCCGGGGCATAGGATGCCATGGACCCCAGGGGGCTCTCCCCTTTGGGGGCCCACCGAAAAAATGTGAGGTGTCTTTTTATGGTGACTATGACCGCCACCGTCCTCCAGGCCTGGGGCAGCCAGGTACTGGTTCGGGACAACAGCAACAACCAGGAGGTGCTGGTGCACACCCGCTGCTCCACCTCCAACCTGTCCGCCGGGACCCAGGTGCGCATTGTGTATAACGGCGTGATGACTGCCAGCATTCCGCCCCAGATCAATGCCCAGAGCATCTGCTACTTCGCCGACTAAGTAAAAAGGACCGCCCCTATGGGCGGTCCTCTTTTATTTTGACAAATCCAGGGTATTCACATGGGCCTTCAGCGCCAGCACCTCTCCCACCGGGACAGACAGCTCATCTACTCCCATCCGCAGCAGGGTTTCGGTCATGGACCGGTCGGCCCCCAGCTGTCCGCACAGGGCCACCCGCCGTCCATGGCGGTGTCCCCCCTCCACAGCCCGCCGGATGAGCTCCAGCACCGCCGGGTGATAGGGGTCGTACAGGCGCTCCAGATCCGGGTCCTGCCGGTCCATGGCCAGGGTATACTGGGTCAGATCGTTGGTCCCCAGGGAAAAAAAGTCCGCCTCCCGGGCCAGCTCGTCGGCGATAAGGGCGGCGGCGGGGGTCTCGATCATCACGCCCACCTCCACCTTTCCGGTGGGATGGCCCTCTGCCTCCAGCTCCCTGCGGCACTGCTCCAGAAGCTTCCGGGCCGAGCGCACCTCCTCTGCGGAGGAGACCAGCGGGAACATGAGGGCCGCCGTTCCATAGGGGGCGGCTCTGAGAATGGCCCGGAGCTGAATCCGGAACAGCTCCGGCCGCTTCAGGGACAGGCGAATGCCCCGCAGGCCCAGGGCTGGGTTCTCCCCCTTGCCCTCCTCCAGCCAGGGCGGGCGCTTATCGCCCCCCACGTCCAGGGTGCGGATGACCACCCGCCGCCCTTCCATGGCCTCCAGCGCCCGGCGATAGAGGGCAGTCTGCTCCTCCTCCCCGGGACAGGCCTGCTGATTCAGGCAGAGAAATTCCGTGCGGAACAGCCCCACCCCCTGGGCCCCTTCCCGCAGGGCCTGGGCGGCCTCCTCCGGGTCGGCGATGTTGGCGCATACCGACACCGCTCTTCCGTCCCGGGTGGCAGCCGGGACAAGCCGGAAGGGCTCCAGTCCCGCCCGGGCCGCCTGCTGGGCTCTGCGTTTTTCCTCAAAGCGGTTCAGGACCTTCTGTTCCGGGGAGCGATACAGTTCTCCCGTCTCCCCGTCCAGGGCGGCAAACTCCCCCTCCCAATCTGTTTGGGGGGCAAGCCCGGCCACCGTGGGCAGCGCCATGGCCCGGGCCAGGATGGCGGCGTGGCTGTCAAAGGCCATGCGCTCCACCACAAGTCCCAGCACCTTCTCCCGCTCCAGGGCGATGAGCTCCCCGGGGGAGAGCTCCCCGGCACACAGGATCACCGGCTTGTCCAGCTCCAGCCGCCCCACTGTCCCGCAAAGGGCCTCCCGCCACAGGCGGGTTACCTCTTCCACATCGGCCCCCCGCTCCCGCAGGTAGGGGTCCTTCAGGGCCCGGAAGGCGGCGGCAAAGGTCTCTCCGGCCTCCCGCACGCTGTCCTCGGCGCAGGCTCCTGCCCGGACCGCGCATCGCACCGTCTCCAGCAGGTCCCGGTCCTCCAGCATCAGGGCGTGGAGGCGAAAAATGTCCGCCTCCTCCTTCCCCAGCGTCTTCAGGGCGACAGCCTGCTGCTCCCCAATCTGTTCCAGGGCCCGCTGACGCCCCAGTTCCAGCCGCTCCAGCTCCTCCTCCGGTGTCCCCGTGGGAGCGGAGGGCGTCCTTTGTTCATACTCCGGGAGCACATGGATGGGGCCCAGGGCCACACCCGGGCACAGAGGTTTTCCGATTGCGTTCATCCCGCTCCCTCCTCTTCCTTTAAAGGTTCTGCGCAAAGTAGGTCCGCAGCTGTTCCAGCGCTTTCTCTTCGTCCCCGCCTTCCACGGTGACAGTGACGGTATCTCCCTGGGCCACACCCAGGGTCATCAGGGCCATCAGCCGATCGGCCCCCACACATTTGTCCCCTATCCGGATGGTGACGGCGCTGTCCATGGCCTGCGCCTGGGTCACCAGATCGGCGGCGGGGCGGCCATGCAGGCCGCCGGGGTTGGTAATGGTGTAGGTAAATTCTTTCATGGCAAATCCTCCAGGTGTTCCGCCTGGGCAGCTTGGTTCACTTCCTCCAGGTTCGGCATGGCCGGGATGGCTCCGCTGCGGGAACAGGTCAGTGCCGCAGCCCGGTTGGCAAAGGCGAGGATCTCGCTCAGCTCCTCCCGCTCCAGCCCCTCCAGCGGGTGCTCGCCCCGGCGGCACAGCCGGGCCAGCAGTGCCCCCAGGAAGGTATCTCCGGCTCCGTTGGTGTCGGCCACCTTGGTCCTCACTCCGGGAACCACAAAGCTCTCCCCGTGCCAGCGGCAGAAGACGCCCTCCGCGCCCAGGGTCACCAGAATGAGAGAAATGCCTCCCTCTTCCAGGCGGCGGGTTCCCTCCTCCAGCTCCTCCGTCCCGGCTGCCAGGGGCAGCTCCTCCTGGGACAGTTTAAGAATGTCCACCAGCGGCAGCACCATGGTAATCCACTGCGCCGCCTGGCTCCGGTCCTGCCAGATTTTTTCCCGGTAGTTGGGGTCAAAGCTCACCAACACACCGGAGCGATGAGCGTGGCGTGCTGCAAAAATGGTGGCGCTGCGGGCCCTGCCCGGGGTGAGGCTTACCGAGCCGAAGTGGAGAATTTTCCCCGCCTCCAGCTC
>DBFWXD010000363.1:0-1935 GCA_048215895.1 Eubacteriales bacterium | reverse complement strand
CTGGTGAGCCTTGACAGGGGGACGGACAGGAGGGATCCATTCTGGCGGCATGGAGACTGCATAAGATCACGCGCCCCGGAGGAAAGCCTCCGGGGCGCGCGTGTCATACTTTGCAGATGATCATCAGACGCTTTGGCGGATCAGCGGAGCGGGACGCAGTGCCAGAGAATCAGGCGCCAAACTGGATCAGGACCTGATCGTCCCGTTCGAAGGCGGAGGCACTGTAGTAGCGGGCGGTCACAGCGCCGTCTTCGTCCCGCTCACAGCGGTAGTGCTCCAAGAAGTCCCACAGCATGGGGATCTCGGAGGTCAGGCAGTTGTGGGGGCGGTACAAGCTGTTGGTGTACTGGACCAGGGGAATGTCCTGTCCATTGATCCAGGTATAGGTCTCGAAACGGTCATAGGGGCCTGTGACGGTGAAAACAGGCTCGGAGACAGGCACGCCGAAGGTGGTGACTGTTCCGTCAGCGGCGTAAACCGCCGGGGTGTACACAAAGCCGTTGACTCGCAGGAAATACTGTGCCCAGTCGTCTGTGCGGTTCCAGCGGTCGTCATAGGGGGTGCCGGTGTCATCTTTGCCATTGCCCTCGTCATTGATCAGGTAAGTGGGGATGGGCTTGTCAGAGTGGGCGTCGGGATAGTCCTGATAGAAAGAGGTGGAGGCTACAGCGGCGTAGTAATCCGGGGTCTCCTGGGCAAACTGCTGAGATTCCATAGAGCCCATGGACTGGCCGGTGCTGTAGATCCGGCTGAGATCAAACTGGAATTTGCCGGAGTCATTCCAACCCTCCAGGAGATCCAGCATGGCGTGGTAGCAGGCATCCACATCGGCGGGGGTGACAGCGACAGAGGTGTTGTAGGCTTCATTGGTAAAAATCAGCGCGATGCCGTTTTGGTTTGCAGTTTCCCACCAGCAGGTGGAGTCAAAGAAGATGATGTTGGTCTGGCTGCCGCCAGCCCAGACGGTGATGACAGGGGCGCCGTCGGGCTGGAGTTCGGATGCGTTGTCAGGGATGTAGAACAGGATCTCGCGGGGCTCGCCCTCAATGTCCACGATGGTGCAGATCATTGTGGCGGTCGCGCCATCGGGCATAGTGACCTTCTGTTCAGCATAGCGGTCAGGGGACTTGTGGGCGTTGACGATCACGTCGGTATAATCCCCCCGCAGCATCAGGGCATTTCCGTAGGCGGAAGTGTTGTCATAACGGGTGTAGCAGGTCAGGAAATCATGGATCTCCCGGCCGGAGAGGGACTGTCGGCTGTCCACAGCCACCTTGGAGATGGGGCCCGCATACTGGGTCTGCCAGGCGTCAGAGTCCCCGGCCTGGACATATACGGTGCCGTAGTCGGCGTTCTGGGTGCCGGAAGGGGAGCAGTCGTTGGCAGTCTTCCAATACTGAAGGCTGTGGTCCGCGGCATCATAGTTGACGAACCAAGTGGGAACAGGGATGTCCTGATTGGTGATCATCTGATCGCCGCGGGCCGCCAGGCGGCTCTTCACATCCTCTGTGATGTCATAGCCGTTGGTGCCTACCGCATAGACCTGGCTGCCTACTTCGGACAGATATGCCTCGCCGGCGCTGACGCCGTTCAGATACACCTGAGCGATGACGAAGATGGGATTTTTGGCTGACCAAGCCTCCAGAGGGGCACACCCTTCACCATAGCCTACAAAATACCACTCGCCAAAGGCGGACCAGTAATTTTTGTTTTTGTCAGGCGCGTTGGGATCGGCCTCGTCGGCCACAGGCGTGTTCAGCCAGGAGAGAGCGGCAGTCAAGAAAGGCAACTCTTCCTCCACGGACCCCCAGCCGCCGCTGCCGGGGGCCAGCACAAACAGACATTCGCCGTTTTCTTCCGCCAAATCGAACCAGCCATTTTCCATCAGAAATTGGGTGGGATCGACCTTGTCGGGCAGGGCGATCACGTAAAAAT
>DBFWXD010000362.1:0-5056 GCA_048215895.1 Eubacteriales bacterium | reverse complement strand
CGGAATACCGGGCGGAGACCAGCCGCATGGTGGAGCAGGTACTGAAGGGCTACGCCGTCCTCCAGGCCGCACAGGGCTCCGCCCGTACTTTGACCGAGCTGGAGCTCCGCCGGGTGGATGGAGAATTGGCCCGGCGGGGGGTGGAGCCGGATGCAGAATCTCACTACCAGGCATCCCCGGCCCGGCCCACCAGTATGAAAACGGACTTCAGAGCATAGGAGGTAACAGCATGAGCAGTACATTCGGCTCTCTTACTACAGTAAAGCTGGGGATCTACGCCGCCCAGAAGGGCTTGGACGTGACCGGCAACAACATCACCAACATCAATACCAACGGCTACACCCGCCAGCGCCTGGACCAGGTCAGTCTGATCTCCGGCGGTTCAGACCGCTACCACTCCCAGTACAACGTGCGGGTGGGGCAGGGCGTACTGGTAAACGGCGTCTCCCAGCTCCGGGACCCGGGACTGGACATCTCCTACCGGAAGTCCCAGGCCGATGTGGGCTCGGCGGATTCATGGCTCGCCGGCCTGGAGAAGCTGGCCGGTATCCTGGATGAGGTCGGCAAGGGCGACGGCGAGCAGGATGACGGCCTGATCCTCAACCAACTCAACGACCTGCGCGACCTGATTAACAAGGCCAACACAAACGGCATTGAGGGCTATGACTCTCTGATCCGCCAGTCCGCCGACACCCTGTGCGACCTGTTCAACAGCGCCGCCAAGGCTCTGGCCGAGCTGAAAACCACCTTTGAGGGCTACCTCAAGCAGGATGTGGATGAGATCAACAGCATCCTCTCCCAGATTCAGGAGCTGAACGTGGCCATCCGCAATTCCGATATCCGTGGGGACGAGGGCCTGGAGCTGCGGGACCAGCGCAACCTGCTGCTGGATACCCTGAGTCAGCACATGAAAATTGACGTCACCTATTCCATGGAGGATGTGGGCGGCGGCCTCATGGTGGAGAAGCTCACGGTCAAGCTGGCCACCGGAGGCAAAAACACGCTCATTGACGGCGAATTTGCAACCAAGGTTTCCACCGGGGACGAGGCAAATGGATATGAGGTAAAGCTGGGTGCTCTTCGTGATATGGACAATAAGAAGCAGAATCCCCAGGATATCGATCCCGTTACGCTAGGGGATACCGACCTGTATGGTTCCCTCCAGTCCCTGCGGGAAATGCTGACAGAGAAGGGCGAATACTCCACCCAAGCCGAGATCAACAACGATAAGGACGCCACCGTTAAGCGGGGTATCCCCTACTACCAGATGGCTCTGGACAGCCTGGCAAATGAGTTTGCCGAGCAGATGAACGCGCTGAACCAGGCCCAGGGCGTCACTGGGGCCGGGGATCTCTTTATGAACCGGGATAATCCAGGTGATAAGATCACCGCCGGTAACATTGCCATCTCAAAGGACTGGGCGGAGGGCAAGGTGCACATGCTCTCCTCCACCGACCCCAACGCCCCCTCCGACGACCGCTCCAACCTGGCCAGATTCCTCGAGGTATTCTCCAAAGAGCACCGGATTGATCCGAGTGATATTCGCCAGGGTGCCGTGGGCTCCTCCGTTTCCATGTCGTTCGAGGATTGGCTGCTCCGCACCCAGTCCACCCTGGCAGAGGATCAGATGGGTACTACTGCCAAGCTGAACAACTATCTCACCGTAAATAACACCGTCTACACCGACCGGGACAGCGTATCCGGTGTGGATCTGAATGACGAGGCCACGAATCTGATGGTCTATCAGAAGGCGTATACCGCCGCCTGCCGGCTGATGACAGTATTGGAAGAGGCTCTGGATTCCCTGATCAACGGCATGGTTGTCTAAGGTCTGGAACGGGAACAATAAGAGGTATTGATTATGATTCGTATTACAACTAACAGCTCCCTGCGGATGTACCGCTCCAATCTCATGAAGTCCACCAACTCCCTGAACTCCGCCATGACCAAGCTGATGACCCAGCGGCAGTTCAGCTCCTATGCGTCGAATCCCGCCGCGGCCACCCGGGCCTTCAAAATTCACAGTTCCCTCAACGCCACCAATGCGCAGTATTCCAACAACGACACCGTCCTGCATAAGTACGAGACGGCGTGGAGCACTCTGGCGAGCGTGCTGGACGGTTATGACGGTCTGGTACAGGACACCGGCCGCGTCCCCGCCCTCAGCGGCCTGAATGATACCAACCTCAGCACCCTGAATACCCAGGGGCAGATCATACGAGAGGGCGCCGAGGCCATTATTCAGGCCATGAACGGCAAATACGGCAATAATTTTGTGTTCGCCGGGGCGGACTCCCTGAACGCCCCCTTTGCTATCAACGATAAGGGCTTTGTCACCTACCGCGGCGTCGAGATCGACAATCCGGATACCCTGGATGATATTTACTTGGACGATAAGGGACAGCCAATTAAGGACGCAAACGGTAAGGACATGACCAACAAAGAAGTCTTGGATATGTGGAATGAGGAACACCAGTACGTGGATATCGGACTGGGCTTTAAGCTGGACGGGAACGGCGAGGTGATCCCCTCCACAGCCTTTGACTCCGCCATCTCCGGTATCGGTATCATGGGCTACGGCGTGGACGCGGACGGCGATCCCAAGAACCTTGCCTCTATCATGCTCCGGCTGGCCGATATTTTTGAGGGCTATGACCATGAGACTCAGACATGGAATGTTGGAAGCCGCTCCGAAGCGGAGGAGTTGCTCAAGAAGCTGGATGCCTCCCGCGAAGCCATGGGGGAGAAGTGGACCACCCTGGATACTGAGGCCAATTTCCTGGACAAAAACGGAACCCAGTTAAAAAACACCTACGATGCCCTCAATGTGGAGCGCAGCAACCTGGAGGACATCGACCCGGCGGACGCCATTCTGGAGCTTGTATGGGCCAAAACCTGTTACAATGCCGCCCTTCAAGTGGGCACCAATGTGATTCCTCAGTCCCTGATGGACTATATGAAGTGATTTCTATCCTTTGTACGGAAAGGAGCACATCCCAATGCGTCCCTTGATTGAAATTCAGACTATCCCAATTGAAATCCAGATGAAAACGACCAATGCCCATCTGGAGTATGCCCGGGGCACCGCCCAGATGGAGGTCTCCCGCGACCGACGCGGGCTCCAGATCCGCAGCCAGCCCATTCGGGTCAACATTGATACCTTTGAGGCGCGCAGTTCTATCGTCCCCACCACCGCCCAGAGCATCCAGCAGGGGGCAGCCCAGGGACAGCGTGCGGCATACGAGGCTACCGCCGTCCTGGCGCAGGAGGGCCGCATGATGATGGAGGCCAAAATTGACCAGGATGTGATCCCCCAGTTGGCACAGCAAAAAACCGTGGACCAGCCCGCTCAGCTTGGCATCCAGTTTCTCCCGGAGGTGGGCCCCGATATCTCCTGGACCGGCGGGGAAATGAGCATCCGCTATGAGATGGATAAGCTCAACTTCGACTGGCGCATGAACCAGATGCAGTTCACCTTTGTCCCCGGCGACATTGAGTTCAAAGTGACACAGCAGCCGGATGTGGTCATCAAATACATCGGCGGCCCGCTCTATGTCCCCCCTTCCGCCGACCCCAACTATGAGCCGCTGGATACAAAGGCCTGAACGGAGGCAGCCCCTTGAAGTTTGAAACGAAATACTTTGGTACCGTGGAGGTCCCTCCGGACGAGGTGATCACCTTTCCCAACGGCCTGTTTGGGTTTGAGGAGGAGCGCTCCTTTCTGCTGCTCCCCTTCGCCGGCAGTGACGGGAATATGCTCTGCTTGCAGAGTGCCGCCACCCCCTCCCTGGCCTTTATCGCCATGAATCCCTTTTCTCTGCATCCCAGCTATCAGCCGCTGCTCTCTTCTGAGGAATTGCGTGAGATGGAGGTCAAGGACAGCCATGCCCTGTGCTATTATGTTCTCTGCGTTGTCCGGGAGCCTGTGCAGGAGAGCACTCTGAACTTCAAATGCCCTGTTGTAGTCAATCCGGACAGCCGCCGGGCCATTCAGGTCATCCTGGAATCGGATGCCTACCACATGCGGCATCGGCTGGCGGAGTTCCAGGGGGGAAAGGCGGGCACCCTATGCTGATTCTAGGCCGAAAAGCGGGTGAATCTTTGACGATTGGCGGGGATATCAGTATCACGGTTCTCTCTGTGGACTCCGGTGGAAATGTGAGCCTGGGTATTCAGGCCCCCAAAGAGATGCTGATCCTCCGCAGCGAGCTGCAGCAGGCCGTCTCCTCCAACCAGGAGGCCGCCCAGAGCCCCTCTACTCCACAGCTCCTCGCGTCTCTGGAGTCTGCGTTCCGCAGGGCGGAGGCTGTAACCCCGCCGTCGGGTCCGCACAGATGATTTTGAAGGATTGGAGACAGGTTGAATGAACATGATGGATGGAATCGCTGCCACAGCCAGCAGCCTTGCGTCTGCACAGCTCCAGCAGAGCTATACGCTTGCCGTTTCAAAAAAGGCAATGGAGTCCCAGGAGCTGGCAGTACAGGAGTTGCTGCAAATGCTCCCCCCCTCCTCCAGCTCTGGCTATCAGTTTGATGTCTACGCCTGAGCAAAAGCAGGCATGGATACTCTGCGCAGAGTATCCATGCCTGCTTTTTACTATAAATGCCTCTGATCCGCGGTGCTGCCCAGAGCCGGTATGCACGGCCGGAATGACCCACATACGCGCACCGTTTTACGTGATATGGTTCCGTGTTTTTCGGTTAATTCCGTTCGTATAATGAAATCCACGTTAAAAAGCTATTTTTACTCGGATTTTATCTTTGCAACAAATCCAATCCTGATACTACCCAGGGCCCAAACATGGAAGCAATGACAACCTCGTCAGGGACCGCCGCAGTCTGACAAAAAACCGGGTTATGTGTCAAACATAACCCGGTTTTCTGTCTTTTCGGGGCCAATTGATCCATTACACTGATACGATATCTGCAAGTTTGGTCAGGAACTCTTCCCGATGGAACGGCTTGTAGAGGAAACCCTTTGCACCCAGAGCATTGGACTGTGCAACCATTTCATCGTAGGCCAATGAGGATACAAACAGGATTTTAGCGGCCGGCCA
>DBFWXD010000361.1:0-5064 GCA_048215895.1 Eubacteriales bacterium | reverse complement strand
GTATATCCCTGGGTGGAGAAAATCACCATGTCATCGGGCATCTTGCGTACGATCTCTCCAAACAGACGGGCAGACAGGACCAGGGAGCCCTTCTCTTTGATTTCGGCAGGAACGGTGGCCTGGATGCCCGTTTCCAGGTTGTAGCCGGTGAGGCGAAGACTCTCTCCGGCCTCGATGAGGATGCCCTCCATGGCGGGAATGGAGCTTTTGGCTGCCACCGCTCTGGAGGTCACTGCCACCGCACCGGACAGCAGAGCCTTTTCGCAGGAAAATTTCATGGTGTATTCCTCCAATCTCGTTCTCTCTCCCTTTTTAGGGAAGGAAAGGATATAAGTTCGTAACAGTAGTCCGTAGGGGAAAAAAAGGTGGAAAGATGCCCGAAAGCCTTGTGGGAGAAGGAAAAGCGGCTCCACAGGCTATGTGGGAAATTTTTTGCCCAATGAAGCGAAATGTGGAAAGCGGGAAATTTTCCACATTTCTACCCAAACATTCCACATTTTTCTGTGGAACCATGTGGAAAACCTGGTGGAGCGATGCAGAGTTATTCGTAGCGGTTATTGATGTTGGTGGTGATGTCCTTGATGATTTCGGCCTTCTCCGGGTCAGTTTTCACCAGGCTCTCAATCCGGGACAGGGAGTTGAGGACGGTACTGTGGTCCCGGTTGTCAAATTCCTTGCCGATGTCCTTGAGGGAGGTGCCCACCATCTGCCGGATGAGGTACATGGCGATCTGACGGGCCAGAGAGATGTCCTTGGACCGGCCCTGACCCCGGAGGGTGGCCGGCTCGATGTTATAGAACTTGCAGACTTCGTCGATGATCACGTCGGCGGTGGGGAGAATGTCTGATTTTTCTTTGAAAATGTCCTTGACCGCCCGGATGACGGTGGTCTTATCCAGAGAGTCGCCGATCAGGTCCTGATAGGCCATGATCTTGTTGACGGTACCCTCCAGCTGACGGACGTTGGCGGTGATGTTTTCGGCAATGAGCTGAATGAGAAAGTCGGGCAGCTCCATGCCCATGCGGATGGCCTTGTTTTTGATGATGGCCATGCGGGTCTCATAGTCAGGGCGCTGGATGTCTGCCAGCAGACCCCACTCAAACCGGGTTTTCAGACGGTCCTCCAGGCGCAGCATCTCCTTGGGGGGACGGTCGGAGGTAAAGACGATCTGCTTTTTCAGCTCGTAGAGGGTGTTGAAGGTATGGAACATCTCCTCCTGGGTGGAGTCGCGGCCGGCGATAAACTGCACGTCGTCCATGAGGAAGATGTCCGCGCCCCGGTACTTCTCCCGGAACTCCTGGTTCCGGCCCTCCCGGATGGCGTGGATGAGCTCGTTGGTGAAGGTATCGCCCTTGATGTAGACCACCTTGTAGTCCGGACGGCGCTCGTGCACCGTATGGGCAATGGCGTACAGAAGGTGGGTTTTGCCCAGACCGGACTCGCCGTAGATAAACAGAGGGTTATAGCTCTGGCCGGGATTGTCCGCCACCGCCCGGGCGGCGGCATGGGCAAATTTGTTGGAGGAGCCTACCACGAAGCGGTCGAAGGTATACTCCTCGGTTCCGGGGAGAAAATCACTCTGTTTTGTGGTCTCCTTGGCCGTATCCAGCTCGCCCTCTGTGAGGACAATGACCTCAAAATCCGCGGAGAAAAGCTCATGAAGGGCCTTTTGGATGGCGGGGAGGTAGCGGGCAGCAATGATGTCCCGCTTAAAACGGGTAGGGGAGTAGATGGTAAAGCTGGTTTCGTCCAGAGAGACGGCGACAGTGTCGTCAAACCAGGTGTTGATGGTGGTTTCGGTCATCTCATTTCTCATCAGGGAGACTACCTTATCCCACACTTCCGCAGTGGGGTTCATGGATTGACCTCCTTCATAGGACCCTGCATCCGTGGAGAGGGGAGGCAGGGGTCATAAACTTTCAAAGCGCCTCCCCCGGCGCACCGGAGAAGGCGGCAGACAATCAAAAAAACAGAAAAATCCACACCAGTTATTATACCAAAAACAGGGCTTCACCGCAAGGATTTCCGGCATTTTTTATTTATAATGTATGGTCTTTTTTTGGCAGAAATTGTGGAGAGAAAAAATTCACCCTACAAGATATAGGGAACAATTCAAAAAAAGAAAAAAACTATGAAAAATCGGAAAAAATCTAGTTGACATAGGGTAGTTTTATCCGCTATAATGATGGGCGTATCTTTTGGAGCAGGGCCGAGTGTGCCCTTTTTCAGGAGCGTGGGCTTTTCAAAAAGCCCTGAAACAAGCAGACCGCAGCCCGTATGGGCTGTTGTTGGGCCGGGAGAGCCGGCTTGAAATCAAATGAGGAGGTGTCCCCCATGCTTCGTACCTATCAGCCCAAGAAGCGCCAGCGTTCCAAGGAGCACGGCTTCCGCAAGCGTATGGCCACCCGCAACGGCCGCAAGGTGCTGGCTCGCCGCCGCGCCAAGGGCCGCGCCCGTCTGACTCACTGATCACCTGGGCGTTTTTCGCCCGGTTTCTGTGAGACAGATAAGACCGATCTCGGATGAGACGCGGTAAGAGGACACAATTCACATAGATGGCGCAAAAGGGGCGTGGGAGCTATTCCCCCGCCCTATCTGTGCATACGCAGCTTTTTTGGAGTAACCACGGGAAGATCCCCAGGAGGAACACCATGAAACATACCGTTTCGCTGAAACAAAATCATGAATTCCGCCGGCTTTATCACAAGGGGAAAAGCGCGGTTTCTCCCTATTTTGCCATCTATTGCCGCAAAACCGGGCGCTTGGAGAGCCGCCTTGGCATTACCACTGGGGTAAAGCTGGGCCATGCCGTCAAGCGCAATTTTGTCCGCCGCCGCATCCGGGAGCTGTATCGCACCAATGAAAGCAAATTCATCCCCGGCTATGACATTGTGGTGGTGGCCCGGACCCGGGCCATTTTTGGCCGTTACAGTGAGCTGGAGCGCAGCTTTCTTCAGCTGATGAAAAAACTGGGCTTAACCCTCCCGGAGGAGGGCCGGAGATGAAGAGGCTTTTGTTGGCGCTTATTCGGTTCTATCAGCGTTATATCTCCCCTGCGCGCCCCCCGTGCTGCCGTTTTATTCCCACCTGCTCGGCCTATGCCCTGGAGGCGGTGGAAAAATACGGCGCGGCAAAGGGGGGCTGGTTGGCTCTGCGCAGAATTCTGCGCTGCCACCCGTTTCACCGGCAGAAATCCGTGGAATACGATCCGGTTCCATAGGAGCTGCCCCAACTGATCAAATTGCGGAGGTAATGTTGTGGGTATTATTTTAGCACCCTTTGCCTGGCTGCTGCTGTTTTTCTACAATCTCTTTGACAACTACGGCCTGGCCCTGATCCTGTTTGCTATTGTTATCAAGCTCATTTTGTTCCCCGTCACCCTGAAAACCAAGAAGAGCATGATTCAGACCACCATGCTCTCCGGAAAGATGCAGCAGCTGCAAAAGCAGTATGGCAAGGACCGGGAGCGCTATAATCTGGAGGTCCAGAAGCTCTATGAGCGGGAGAAGGTCAACCCCATGGGCGGCTGCCTGTGGTCCTTGATCCCCATGGTGGTCCTGATCGCCCTGTACGGCGTCATCCGTGAGCCGCTGACTTACTTTATGCACCTGTCCGCCCAGCAGATTCAGCTGCTGGCCGACCAGCTGGACTGGCAGACCGTGGCGGTGGCCAACGGCTGGATGAGCCAGGGCGCCATGGATAAGCTGGTGGAGAAGGTGGCCAACGGAGAGCTGGCCCATATCTTTGAGAACGGCGCCTATAACCAGATGTATCTGGTCTCCCTGATCAATTCCAGCAACATCGAAAGCCTGAAGGCTGCTCTGAACGCCCAGTTTGCCGGCGCCGGAGACGGCCTGTTCGTGCTGAACTTCCAGTTCCTGGGTCTGGACCTGTCCAAGATCCCCACCTGGAACTTCTGGGCCGGCGGAATTACCCTGGCCTCTGTGGGTCTGTTCATTCTGCCCCTGGTGTCCACCTTCATCTCCTTCCTGTCCATGAAGGTATCCATGGCCACCAACCAGATGAACAACAAGCAGGCTCAGAACAAGCAGATGGAATCCACAAACAAGATGATGATGTGGATGATGCCCCTGATGTCGTTGTGGATCGGCTTCACCGTTCCCGCCGGCCTGTCCGTCTACTGGGTAACCCAGTACCTGGTCAACATGGTTCAGGAAGTTATCTGTGCCAAGATGCTGAAGAAGGACTATGAGGCCGCTCGTCTCGCCGCCGAAAAGCGGGAGCAGGAGGAGAAGGAAGAGGAGAAGCGCCGGAAGGAGGAGGCCCGTTTGGAGCGTGCCCGCCGTCTGGAGGAAGAAAAGAAGAACCGGGGCAAGAAGAAGCCTGGCCAGAAGAAGGCCGAGCCCGACCAGGAGGGTGTCAACAAAGAGGACAGCCGGGAGGGCATCCGTGCCTATGCCCGCGGCCGCGCCTATATTCCCGACCGGTTTGGTGGGGTTACCCCCTATGTGGACCCCAATGAGTTGATCCAGGCGGAGCAGGAAGCTGCCGCCGCCGGAAAGGACAAGAAAAAGAAGTCCAAGACTGAGAAGAAGGCAGAAACTCAGCCGCCCAAGACGGAGGAGGTTCAGACTCCTGCCGCCCTGGAGCAGCCGGTTCCCGCTGAGGAGACCAAGCCCGAGCCCTCTCCGGAAGAGAGCACCGAGCCTGTGGAGATGGAAACCGTTGAGGTGGAAGTGGAGCAGGTTGAGGTGGAAGTGGACGAGGACGAGAAGAAGGAGGCCGAATAATGTTGAAGTGGATTGAAACCACCGGCCGCTCCGAAGAGGATGCCATTTCCGCCGCCCTGTTTCAGCTGGGTCTGGACCGGGATGACGTGTCCATTGAAGTCATCGAGCGTGCAAAGTCCGGTTTTTTGGGCTTTGGCAGCAATCCTGCCAAGGTTCGTGTGAGCTATGAAGAGGAAAACGGAGTTCCCTGCGCCAAAAAGCTGATTTTGGAGGAGCAGGAGCCTGTGGCCGCTCCCGCCGCCGCCCCGGTGGAGGAGAAGGCCGTGGTGGAGGAGACCGTGCTGCTGTCCGCTCCCCAGGAGAAGGCGGAGAG
>DBFWXD010000360.1:0-10737 GCA_048215895.1 Eubacteriales bacterium | reverse complement strand
GCTATATCCCCAAAAAGATCTCCTGCCGCTTTAATCCCGGCGGCGTGTTCCAGCTGGGCGAGAGCAAAGAGGGCTTCCAGGTGATGGACAACCCCGGAGACGCCAAGTACGGCATGACCCGGCCCCAGATGACTGAGGCTTTCCGCCGTCTCAAGGAGCTGGGCGCTGAGGAGTTTGGCATTCACGCCTTCCTGGCCTCCAACACCCTGTCCAACGACTATTACCCCGCCCTGGCCGCCGTTCTCTTCCGCACCGCCGTGGAGCTGAAGGAGGAGACCGGCTGTCACATCACCTTCATTAACCTCTCCGGCGGCGTGGGCGTCCCCTACCGCCCGGAGCAGACCGCCAACGACATCTTTGCCATCGGCGAGGGCGTGCGAAAGGCCTATGAGGAGATCCTGGTGCCCGCCGGCATGGGCGATGTGGCCATCTGCACGGAGCTGGGCCGGTTCATGCTGGCCCCCTATGGCCACCTGGTCACCAAGGTGCTCCACTTTAAGCACACCCACAAGGAGTATGTGGGCGTAGACGCCTGCGCGGCCAACCTTATGCGTCCGGCCATGTATGGGGCTTATCACCACATCACCGTCATGGGCAAGGAGAACGCCCCCTGCGACCACAAGTATGACGTCACCGGCGCGCTGTGCGAGAACAACGACAAGTTCGCCGTGGACCGGATGCTGCCGGAAATTGAGATCGGCGATCTGCTGGTCATCCACGACACCGGCGCCCACGGCCACGCCATGGGATATCAGTATAATGGCCGTCTGCGTTCTGCGGAGGTGCTGCTCCAGGAGGACGGCTCCACCCGCCTCATCCGCCGGGCGGAGACCCCTGAGGACTACTTTGCCACCGCAATCTGGGAGTGAATGAATTGAGCATTATGGGCGAACTGGCCATCGTCTTCGGCGTGTGCCTTGTGTGCGAGGGGGTCGTGTCCCTGCTCCCCTTCGCCTTTCCCGCCAGCGTCTTGAGCATGCTGGTGCTGCTGGGACTGCTGCTTAGCGGCGTGTTGAAAAAAGAGCACATCAGCCGGGTATGCGCCTTTTTTGTGGGCAACATGGCCTTTTTCTTTCTTCCCTCCTGTGTGGGACTGCTGGAACACTGGGGCACCCTGTACACGGTGCTTCTGCCCTTCTTCGCTGTGGCAGTCCTCACCACCCCCATCGTCTACGCCGTCACCGCATGGACCGTTCAGCTGCTGATGACCCGGCGGCGGAAAAAGGAGGAGAGCAAATGACCGACGTGATCCTCTCCTCCCCCCTCTTCGGCATTGTACTGAGCTGTGCGGCCTGGTGCGTGGGGCTCTGGGTGCAAAAAAAGACCCGCCTGGACCTGTTTAACCCGCTGATCATCGCGGTAGCCGTGGTGATTGTATTTCTGGTGGTGCTTCGCATCCCATACAGTGATTATGAGCAGGGCGGCAGCCTCATCACCCTTATGCTGGGCCCCGTTACCGCCGTGCTGGCCCTGAACATCTACGAGCAGCGCAAGCTTTTGGGCAAGTATTTCCTGCCCGTGCTGTCCGGCTGTCTGGCCGGGAGCCTGACCAGCGTGGCCTGCGCGCTGCTGCTGTGCAAGACCCTGGCCGTAGAGGAATCGATTGCCGCCTCTCTGCTGCCCAAGAGCGTCACCACGGCCATCGCCGTGGCCATTTCCGAAAGCAGCGGCGGAATCCAGAGCATTACCGTGGCCGCCGTCATTGTGGCCGGTATCACCGGGGCCCTCTTTGCCCCTCTGTTTGCCCGGATGTTCCGGGTCACCGACCCGGTGGCCGAGGGCGTGGCCATCGGCGCGTGCAGCCACGCGCTGGGCACCGCCAAGGCACTGGAAATCGGCGAGCTTCAGGGAGCCATGAGCTCCATCTCCATCTGCGTGTGCGGCATCATCACCTCGGTGCTGGTGCTCTTTCTCCCCTGACTGGCGGAAAAGCTGGGGTTCTGTTTCCGTTCTTTGCATAAAAAAGCCGTGCCCGGCCTGGGCGCGGCTTTTTTCCTTCCGGGACATTTACACTGCCTGTGTTTCGTGATACACTGAGAAAAAAGAAGGGAGCGATTTTATGTCTGAGGAGCTGAACACCTTACAGCAATGGATCGATCAGAGCCACTCCATCGTGTTCTTCGGCGGAGCGGGGGTATCCACTGAGTCTGGAATCAAGGACTTCCGCAGCGTGGACGGGCTCTACAACCAGCACTATCAGTGGCCTCCCGAGGAAATTCTCAGCCGCACCTTCTTCCAGCGCCGGCCGGAGGAGTTTTACCGGTTCTACCGGGACAAGATGCTCTGTCTGGACGCCAAACCAAACCCGGCCCACCGGAAGCTGGCCCAGCTGGAGGCGGCACGAAAGCTGCGCTCGGTGGTCACCCAGAACATCGACGGCCTCCACCAGGCGGCAGGCTCCAAGCGGGTATGGGAGCTGCACGGCTCCGTCCACCGCAACTACTGCATGAAGTGCGGCAAGTCCTATCCTGTGGAGTTCATCCGGGACAGCCAGGGCGTCCCCACCTGCTCCTGCGGCGGGACGGTGAAGCCCGATGTGGTCCTTTATGAGGAGAGTTTGGACAGCCGGGTGCTGGAGGGCGCGGTCAACGACATTCACCGCGCCGACCTGCTCATCATCGGCGGCACCTCTCTGGCGGTCTATCCCGCCGCTGGGCTCATCAATTACTATTCCGGCAAGCATCTGGTGCTCATCAACAAGACCCCCACGCCCTATGACAACCGGGCCGACCTGATTTTGTCCGGCCCCATCGGGGAAATTCTGGACCAAATTGAGGTGCGGGAATAATCGTCTGCAAAAACGGCCGGAGGGCACACCCCTCCGGCCATTTTGTTTACCGTCTCTCCTTCAGCTGCTCCAGCAGGCCCTGGCAGCCCTCCAGCACATCCTGCCAGGTGGTTTCAAAGTCCCCGGTGTACCAGGGATCGGCCACCTCGCCCTTCCGGGAGGTATGGTCCATGAGCAGGGAAATTTTCCCCTCCGGGTCCCCGCCGCAGATGCGCAGCATGTTGCGCAGATTGGCCCGGTCCATGCCGATGAGCAGGTCATAGGCCTGATAGTCCGACTGCCGCAGCTGGCGGGCCGCGTGCCCCGCACAGGAAATTCCGTGCTCCTGCAGCTTGCGCCGGGCGGGGGGATACACCCCGTTGCCGATCTCCTCTGTGCTGGTGGCGGCGGAGGCGATGGTAAATTCCTTCTCCAGCCCTTCCCGCTTGACCAGGTCCTTCATCACATACTCCGCCATGGGGCTGCGGCAGATGTTGCCGTGGCAGACAAACAAAATTTTCATCATCCCGGTACTCCTTTAATTTACTGTTCTCTCAGTATATCTGCTCACGCTTTGGCTGTCAATTTGGCATGGGGCCAAAAATCTTCCGGGAAAACCTTGATTTATCCGCCGTTATCTGGTATCTTAATAGGGCTGACGAGATGCTCTGCTTTGCACCGCCCGTTTGCAGCGGCTGGAACCTATCCGGCATATTGGCAGAATACTCGCAGTTTTTCCAAAATTGAATCGTAGATTGTAAACCGGGCGACCGGTTTTCAATAGACGGAGGTGTACCCAAGTGGTTGAAGGGTCCGGATTCGAAATCCGGTAGGTCGGCTTCGCCGGCGCAAGAGTTCGAATCTCTTCACCTCCGCCATCGTCGGAGCAAGCGTCAGGACGCTTGCTCCGACTTATTTTAGCAGATTTCCCATTTGTCAGCCCCGCGCCCCGTCAAAGGTTCCAAGAAGCCCCGGATAATTTCTCCCGTCCTTGCATAAAAGGGAGAATTTCCTCCGTTTGCCCCGAAATTTGATGAATAATCTGTGAACGGAGAAATTTTTTGGTATAATGGATACGCCCCGGTACTTCCGGGGCGTATCTTATGTATGACAGGAAGGATCACAATGGAGCATTCCACCCAGTATTCCACCCCTTATGAGTTCAAGGGGCGCCTTCCCCTGCGGCAGGCAATCCCCCTGGGCCTTCAGCATGTGCTGGCCATGTTCGTGGGCAACCTGACCCCCATCCTCATCATCACCAACCTGTGCGCCGCCGCCGGAGGCGGGGCGGAGGACTTTGCCGCCATCCAGGTAACCCTCCTCCAAAACGCCATGCTGGTCGCCGGCATCGTCACGCTGGTCCAGCTGTTTTCCGTGGGCCCCATCGGCGGCCAGGTCCCCATCATCATGGGCACCAGCTCCGGCTTCATCGGCGTATTCCAGAGCGTGGTCGGCGTAATGGGGGGCGGCATCGTCTCCTACGGAGCCATCATGGGCGCCTCCATTCTGGGTGGTCTCTTCGAGACAGTACTGGGCGCGTTCTTAAAGCCT
Source organism: Eubacteriales bacterium (assembly GCA_048215895.1). Taxonomy (GTDB): domain Bacteria; phylum Bacillota; class Clostridia; order Oscillospirales; family Oscillospiraceae; genus Lawsonibacter. Next base: position 6,419 of record DBFWXD010000360.1, on the reverse strand, counting down.
CTGCGCCGCTTCTTCCCCGCCGTGGTCACCGGAACGGTGGTGCTGTCCATCGGTCTGTCCCTTATCAGCGTGGGCGTGGGCTCCTTCGGCGGCGGCACCAGCGCCAAGGACTACGGCTCTTTGGAAAACCTGCTCATTGCCCTGGCCGTGATGGTCATTGTTCTGGCCCTGAAGCACGGGGCAAAGGGGCTGGCCAGCTCCTCCTGTATCCTCATCGGCATCATCTGCGGGTACATCATCTGCGCCATTCTCCCCCTGTTCCTCTCCACCACCGGCGTCACCGCCGACGGGGTGGAGTACACCAAGGCCTGGGTGCTCAACTGGGACAAGGTGGCTCAGGCCAGCTGGATTTCCGTGCCCGCCCTGATGCCCGTCAAGCCTGTGTTTGACCTGCGGGCCATCCTGCCCGTGATGATCATGTTCATCGTCACCGCCGTGGAGACCGTAGGCGACATCTCCGGCGTCACCGAGGGCGGCATGGGCCGGGAAGCCACCGACACCGAGCTGTCCGGCGGCATCATCTGCGACGGCCTGGGTTCCTCCTTCGCCGCCCTGTTCGGTGTGCTGCCCAACACCTCCTTCAGCCAGAACGTGGGCCTGGTCACCATGACCAAGATCGTCAACCGCACCGCTCTGGCCTGCGGCGCCGTGTTCCTGGTGCTGTGCGGCCTGCTGCCCAAGCTGGCGGCTGTGGTGTCCATCATGCCCCAGAGCGTGCTGGGCGGCGCGGCAGTCATCATGTTCTCCTCCATCGTCATGAGCGGTATTCAGCTCATCACCCGGGAGCCCCTCACCGCCCGGAACATGTCCATTGTCTCCGTGGCCCTGGGCCTGGGCTATGGCCTGGGCGCCAACAGCGGTGTGCTCTCCGGTCTGCCCCAGTGGGTGCAGCTCATCTTCGGCGGTTCCGGCATTGTTCCCGCCGCCTTCGTGGCCATTCTCATGAACCTGCTGCTCCCCCGGGAGAAGGAGAACTAAACTTCTTTCCCGTTGACTTGTCCTTTTGGATCGAGTAAACTGAATGCGAACGGTCAAGGCCGTCCCCGGTGCTGCCGGAGACGGCCTTTTTGAAAACAGGAGGTACCCACCATGGTACGACGGCAGGAACTGAGTTATATGAACGCTTTGGCCAGTCTGGCGGTGATCCTCATCCATGTGCTCTCCCTGGGGATCTCCAGCCTAACCCCGGGCACCTGGCAGAGTGTGGCGGTCTACCTCCCCTGGCGGCTGGCCGCCTTTGTGGTGCCTATGTTCCTCTACACCGGCGCGGCCAAGCTGGCCATGCAGGTGTGGGATAAGCCCCTGGGCTTTGGGGACTACCTGCGCTACTGCCTGCGGCGGGTGCGGAAGATCTATCTCCCCTATGTGCTGTGGGTGGTCATCTACTATCTGGCCTTTTGGCTGATCCACTATGTGCGGGGCGAGGTGGGAGAGTTTTTCTCCTATCTGCTCATCGGCAATCTGTCCTCCCCCTTCTACTACATCGTGATTGTCATGCAGTTTTACTTCCTCATGCCCCTGTGGCGGTGGATGGTGCGCCATCTGTCCCCCTTTGTGGGCATGAGCCTGAGTTTGCTGGTGACCCTGCTTATGCAGCAGCTGCCCGCTCTGCTCCCCTTCCCCTACTACGACCGGATTTTCCCCACCTATCTGCTGTTCTGGACGGCGGGGCTCTATATGGGCCGGTACTACCGGGGGGTGCGGCTGCTGCGAAACGGCTGGAACCTGGTACTGGCCGGATTGGGCGCTGTGCTGTGCGCGGGGCTGGCCTGCTGGCAGTACGCCACGGGGCAGTGGGTGCTGAACCTGGACCTTATTAAGCTGTGCGCCGATCTGCTGTCCATCTTCTTCCTCCAGTCCCTGTGCCTTTTCCTCACCAAAGCCCCCCAGAAGCTCCAGAACCTGCTGGAGCGGCTCTCCCAGTGCTCCTTCTTCGTCTATCTCAGCCACTGCCTGTTCCTGACCCTGGTCACCGCCTTTCTCCAAAGCCGGGGGGTATCCTCGGTGGGCCCCCTGCTGGCGGCCCGGTTTGCGGCCTGCTATACCCTCCCCTTCCTGTGCTATTGGATCTACAAGAAGGTGACCGACCGCCTCCCCCCGCTCAAGGGACTTTTGGGATAATCAAAAAACGCCCCGCTGCCTGCATATTTCACAGACAGCGGGGCGTTTCCTATTTGTTTGTGCGGCGCTCCGCAAACTCCCTCAAACAAGTGGTAACACCACTTGTTTGATCACACCTTGAAGTTGACGGCGGTGTCGCCCTTCTCGTCGGAGCCGAACTCGTAGTCCTTGCCGGGCAGGATGGCGTTGAGGACAATGCCGGTGATGGCGGCCACGGCCAGGCCGGACAGGCTGATGGTGGCCTCGCCCACCTGGAAGGTCACCGCGCCGGAGTAGTTGATGCCGATGGCCAGCACCATGATGAGGGCGGCGATGATGACGTTGCGGCTGTTGGTGAAGTCCACCTGGTTCTCCACCACGTTACGCACGCCCACGGCGGAGATCATGCCGTACAGCACCATGGACACGCCGCCCATGGTGGCGGTGGGCATGGCGGAAACCAGCGCGGCAAACTTGGGAGAGAAGGAGAACAGGATGGCCAGACCGGCCGCAATGCGGATGACCCGGGGGTCATAGACCTTGCTGAGGGCCAGCACGCCGGTGTTCTCACCGTAGGTGGTGTTGGCGGGAGCGCCGAAGATGGAGGCCAGAGAGGTGGCCAGACCGTCGCCCAGGAGGGTGCGGTGGAAGCCGGGATTCTGGAGGTAGTTGCGCTCGCAGGTGGAGGAAATGGCGCACATGTCGCCGATGTGCTCCACCATGGTGGCCAGGGCCAGAGGCATAATGGTCACCGCGGAGGTGAGGAGCATGCCGGTGTTCAGGTCAGGACGGCTGAAGAGACCGAAGAGGGTGTCTTCAAACTGGAAGGGCAGGCCGATCCAGGCCGCGTCGGACAGAGCCTGGAGCTTGGCGGGGTCCATGGTGTTCATGCCGGTGATCTGGCAGATCACGGCCACCGCGTAGGAGCCCACCACACCCAGAAGGATGGGGATAATCTTGATCATACCCTTGCCCCAGATGTTGCAGCCCACCACAATGGCGATGGCAATGAGGGCGATGGCCCAGTTGTCACGGCAGTTGGTGATGGCGGTGGAGGACAGGGTCAGGCCAATGCAGATGATGACCGGACCGGTGACGATGGGGGGGAAGAAGCGCATAACCGTCTTGGTGCCGAAGATCTTAAAGAGGGCGGACAGGATCACATACATCAGGCCCGCCAGCATGACGCCGAAGCAGGCGTAGGGCAGCATCTCCTTGTTGGGGGTGCCGTCCTCCAGCATGGGGGCCACAGCGGCATATCCGCCGATGAAGGCGAAGGAGGAGCCCAGGAAGGCGGGCACCATCCGCTTGGTCAGCAGGTGGAACAGCAGGGTGCCCAGGCCCGCAAACAGCAGCGTGGCAGACACGGAAAGCCCGGTCAGTGCGGGGACCAGCACCGTGGCGCCGAACATGGCGAACATGTGCTGCACGCCCAGGATGAACATCTTGGGCCGGCCCAGCTGCCGTGCGTCGTAGATGCCTTCGTTTTGATTCATTTTCATTTCTCCCTTCTCTTAACACGCATAAAAAAAGACAATCACCACGTGATTGTCACCACTCCACGAAAAAAGGAAACACTGCCCCAGACCATGTGCCCAACCCAGCGGACAATTTGGTCATGGCGTCCTCCCCCTTTCATGTTCCGAAGTATCATACCAGAACTTGTCCCCGGACGCAAGAGGAAATTTCACCATTTTTCAACTTTTCTCACCCCCCCGCCCCGGGAGGGGGATTCAGCTCTCCCCCTCCAGCTCCCGGGCCTGCTGGGCCAGGTGGGCCAGGGTGGTACGGTCGAAGTAGTCCTGGATGAGTCCGTTCAGCTCCCGCCACATGGGCAGCGTGGGGCACTTCTCCCCCCGGGGGCAGCCGGCATCCCCCAGCCCCTGGCAGGACACCGGGGTCAGGGCATTCTCGGTGGCCCGCAGGATCTCTCCCGCGGTACACTCCGCGGCGGGCTTGGCCAGCTGATAGCCGCCGCCCTTTCCCCGCAGGCCGGTCACCAGCCCCTCCTGCACCAGCTTTTTCATGATCGCTTCCAGATATTTTTCCGAGATGTCCTGGCGATGGGCCACATCCTTCAGGGCCACATACCCCTGTCCCTCCTGCTGGGCCAGCTCGATCATCACCCGCAGGGCATACCGGCCCTTGGTGGAGATCATCATGGGCATCCCTCCTTTCGTTCATTAAACCTATTATATCAGAGGGTTTCTCCTTTTGCAACCCTCTCCCCCTTGCAAAATCCCGGCCTTGGGCCTATAATATAAGCTGTATTGTTATCATTTTCCTCCAGGAGGATCTCTATGTCCATTGATCAACTGAGTCGCAGCCTGTGGCAAAAAGCGGGACACAACCGCCGCGCCGCCTTTTTCGGCTGCTTTGTGGCCGGATACCTGGGCCACCTGTACGCATTCACCAACCTCATCCCCAACTCCGACGGGCTGAGCCGGGTCTTTGACCTCCAGCAGATGACCGTATCCGGGCGGTGGTTTCTCCACTACGCCTCCGCCCTGAACAACTTCACCCAGATGCCCGCCCTCATCGGGTTTCTGTCCGTGCTGTTCCTCGCCCTGGCCGCCGCCCTGGCGGTGGATGTGCTGGGCCTTCGCAGCCGCGCCCTCTCCGCCCTCACCGGGGCGGTAATGGCCCTCTTCCCCTGCATGGGATACACCTTCCTCTATATGTTTACCGCCTCGGCCTACTGCCTGGCCATTTTCCTGGCCGTGCTGTCCGTATGGCTGGCCCGGGAAGGACGGGTCCGGTGGCTGCTGGGGGCGGTGGCCCTGGCCCTGGCCATGGGCACCTATCAGGCCTATGCCACCGTGGCCATTGCCCTGTCTCTGCTGGCGGTGCTGGTCCGGGTGCTGGACCAGGAGAGCTCCTTCCGGGACACCCTCAATTTCGGTCTGCGGCTGGTGGGCTATCTGGCCGTGGGCGCGGTACTCTACTATGTGATCCTGTTGGTCTTCCTGAAGGTCAAAAACCTGGAGCTTCTCTCCTACCTGGGCATGGACGCCGCGGCGGAGGGCTACCCCTTCACTCAGCTCCCCAGCCTCATCCTGGAGTGCTACAAGCAGGCCATCGCCTTCTTCTTCCTGCCCGGCTCGGCCAACGGCTTTGCCAACCTCTTTATGGTCCTGCTGGACCTGCTGGCCCTGGTTCTGGGCCTTGCGGCTCTGTGGGCGGTCTTTGCCCGCCGGGGCCTCTTTGCGGAGAAGTGGCGGCCCATCGGCGCGCTGGCCCTGCTGGCTCTGCTGCCTCTGGGCATGAATTTCATGCAGGTGCTAAGCCCCTACTCCGCCCCCACCCCGCTGATGAAGTACGCCTTTGTCTCGGTCTATCTGCTGGTCATTCTGGCTCTGGACCGGGCGGACGGGCTGGAGCAGCTGGGGAAGCTGCGGGGACTGCTCCCCTCGGGGATGGTGTGGTGCGCCCTGCTGCTGCTGTTCTGCCTGAACACCAACAACCTCCTCTACACCGCCTCCGCCCAGGCCCACCGGGCCACGGAGAGCTACGCCACCCGGCTTTTGGCCCGGATTGAGAGCTGCGAGGGGTATGAGCCCGGAATGGAGATTGCCATTATCGGGGCCGTTCCCGCCGACCAGATTCAGTCGGACATCCCCAGCTACCTCCAGGTGGACCATTACAGCGTCCCCATCCACTCGGTGCTCCCTCTGAACAAACACATCTACTACTACCTGAACAGCTGGCTGAGCTTCCCGGTGGAGGAGCCCTCAGAGGAGACCATGATCTCCATTTCCAACTCCGCCGAGTTCCAGGACATGCCCCTCTACCCCGCCCAGGGCAGCGTCCAGGTGCTGGACGGCCGGGTTGTGGTGCGCATGGGGGAGGAATACACCCCCAAGTCCGACTACGAGCTGGCCTATGAAAACAGGAGATAATGCCTATGCAGGATAGAAAAAACAATGCTTTGCTCTCGGTGGTGCTCCCGGCCTATAACGAGCAGGCCTCGGTCCCCCGGGCGGCGCAGGTGATCTGCACGCTGCTGGAGCAGGCGGGGATCGGCCACGAGGTCATCTTCATCGATGACGGCTCCAAGGACGGCACCTGGAGCGCCATTGAGGCCCAGAGTGCCTGTTATCCCCAGGTGCGGGGGGTACGCTTCTCCCGGAATTTCGGCAAGGAGGCGGCCATCTTCGCCGGCCTTGCCCAGGCCCGGGGGGACTGCGTGGTGGTGCTGGACTGCGACTTGCAGCACCCGCCGGAGAAGATTTTGGACATGTACCGCCTGTGGGAGCAGGGCTATCAGGTGGTGGAGGGAATCAAGTCCAGCCGGGGCAAGGAGAGCCCCATGCACACCC
>DBFWXD010000036.1:0-4426 GCA_048215895.1 Eubacteriales bacterium | reverse complement strand
CCTCCATGGGGGAGAAGCCGTCCTCATTGGGGTGTGTGTCTTCTTTCAGCCGGTCCATATCGGAGGTGTAGCCTTCGATATACTGCTCATATCTGGCGATCTCCTGGGGTAGCGTCTTGATGATCTGGTCCTCCAGGGCGTACCGCTGGCTGAGGTGGTTGGCCTTCAGGAGCCGGAGGCGCTGCACATCAATGTCCAGGTCCATCTTCTCCTTGATGTGGGGATTGCCGGTGCAGAGGGCCTTGATCTCCGCATAGGACAGGGCGGTTTCGTCGATGTCCTCCGCCGAGCGCACCGGGCTTTTGCTGGTCATGATCTGCCCGATGAATTTCTGCTTGCCCTCCACCAGCTGATAGAGGTAGCTGTCAAAGGTGTTTTCTGTGACATAGGTGTAGATGTCCACCTCGTCATTCTCGTTGCCCTGCCGGATGATCCGGCCCTCCCGCTGCTGAAGGTCGGAGGGCCGCCAGGGACAGTCCAGGTGGTGCAGCGCCACGAGTTTCTTCTGGACATTGGTGCCCGCGCCCATCTTCTGGGTGGAGCCGATCAGCACCCGGACCTGCCCAGAGCGCACCTTGCCAAACAGCTCCTTTTTCTGCGCCTCCGTATTCGCGGTGTGGATATAGGCGATTTCTTCGGCTGGTATGCCCCTGGCAATCAGCTTATTCCGCAGGTCATCATAGACATTCTGAAATTCCGCCATCTCGTAGCCGCCCTGCTCGTTTGGGACCATTTCAATGGGCCGGTTCTTGCCAGGGGTGGAGAGGTCGCAGAATACCATCTGCGCGGAACGCTGGTCCGCTGTGCGCTGCCATATATCAAACACATCCCCAACACAGGCGTTGATTTTGCTGGTGTCGCTGTCCGGGAGCAAGGGGTTGAGGAGCCGCTGGTCCAGGGCCAGCTTGCGCCCGTCGTTGGTGATAAGCAGCATATTGTCCTCGGTACTGTCCACCATCCTGTTGCGGACCTTCTCCGCCCGCTGCCCCAGCGCCGCCACCATCTCCTTCTGCTGTTCCGAGGGTTTTAGCACGATGTTGTGGTAGTTGGCCTTGGGGACGGGGAGGTTGAGCATATCCGCCGTCTGGATGTCCGCCACTTCTTTGAACATAGACATGAGTTCTGGGAGGTTGTAGAACCGGGAGAACCGGGTCTTGGCCCGGTAGCCGGTGCCCTCCGGGGCCAGTTCAATAGCGGTGACGGTTTCCCCGAAGGTAGATGCCCAGGCGTCAAAATTGAGCAGGCCGTGTTCTTCCAGGGTGTGGTACTGCAAATACTTTTGCATGGTATACATCTCCACCATGGTGTTGGAGATGGGGGTGCCTGTGGCGAACACAACGCCCCGGCCCCCGGTCAGCTCGTCCAGATAGCGGCATTTCATATAGAGGTCGCTGGACTTCTGTGCCTCCGTCTGGCTGATGCCACCCACATTCCGCATTTTGGAAAAGGCGGCGAGGTTTTTGTAGTAGTGTGCTTCATCGACAAAGAGGCGGTCAATGCCCAGTTCTTCAAATGTGACCACATCATCCTTACGGCTCTGATCGTTCAACTTTGCTAACTTGGCGTCAATGGACTTTTTTGTGCGCTCCATCTGCTTGATGGAGAATCGTTCCCCGTGGTTGGCTTTCAGTTCCGCGAGGCCGTTCAGGACCTCACTCCGCTGCTGTTCCAGAAGATACCGCTGGCGCTCCACACTCACCGGGATTTTCTCAAACTGGCTGTGTCCGATGATGATGGCGTCATAGTCGCCGGTGGCGATCCTGCCGCAGAACCGCTTGCGGTTCTTGGTTTCAAAGTCCTTCCTGGTCGCCACCAGAATATTGGCAGAGGGGTAGAGCTGCAAATACTCCGACGCCCACTGCTCCGTCAGGTGGTTGGGCACCACGAACAGGCTTTTTTGGCACAGCCCCAGCCGCTTGCTCTCCTGGGCGGCAGCTACCATTTCAAATGTTTTCCCTGCCCCCACCACATGGGCCAGCAGGGTGTTCCCTCCGTAGAGGATGTGGGCGATGGCGTTCACCTGATGGGGCCGCAGGGTGATCTCTGGGTTGATGCCCACAAAGTTCAGGTGGCTCCCGTCATACTCACGGGGCCGTATGCTGTTGAACTTGTCGTTGTAGAGCCTTGTCAGACGCTCCCTCCGGGCTGGGTCTTTCCAAATCCAGTCCTGGAACGCCTGCTTGATAAGCTGCTGCTTGCCCTGGGCGATAGCCGTTTCCTTCTTGTTCAGGATGGGAACGCGGTTGCCGTGTTCGTCCTCCACATAGTCAAAAATACGCAAATCCCGGAGATTCAGGGTTTCCTCTATGATCTTGTAGCCATTGACACGGGTGGTGCCGTAGGTGTTCTCCGCCTTGATATTGCCCCTGTCGGCAAATTTACTTTCGATATTCCATGCGCCGGTGTGCTGGGAGTAATGGCTGCGTATCATCCGCTGACTGCGGGGGGAAGTCCCGAACAGTTCATAGATAAATTGGTCAATGACCTCTGTGGGCAGCCAGGTGGCCCCCAGCCGGACGGCGATCTCGCTGGCGGTCAGGTCCACCGGCTGCACCCGTTCCAAAGCCTGGACATGGGCGGTGTAGTCCTCCGGGTACAGTTCGGCGCTTCGTTTTGCCCATTCCAGCTTCTCCCGCACATTCCCGGAGAGGTATTCGTCCGCGGTGAGGTACTTTTCCTCGGAGCCACCGCCATACCCGTGCATGGGGTTCAGGAAGATCACGCCGGTCAGGTCGGCGTAGACCTCCTGCTCGGTCTTGCCGGTCAGCTCCGCCATATAGTCCATGTCCACCTTTGCCTTTTCAGCCAGTGACACGGCCAGGGCCTCGGACGCGGTATCTACATGGGTGATCGTGATCCTCTGCCTGATGGTGCGCTTGATAAACATATCCGCCTTGCGGACAAAGTTGCGCTCATCGTCCAGCACCTCCAGGGAGGTCAGGAGGAAGTAGGCGCTGTCCATGCTGAACGCGGAGCTGTTGGCGCGGGAGTTGATCCGCCCGTACTTGTCCACAAAGGCGTCGTAAAGAGCGTTCAACTTCCGCTGCTGGGCCTGAATGTCCTGGTCTGGCCAGTCCTCGGTCTGGTACTCAATGAGCGTCCGCACACAGTCCCGTATGCCGATCAGCCCCTTGATGCGGTTGGCCGCTGTCACAGACACCTCTACCGGGTTCATGCGGCTGTTTTCCCGGTAGTACACCTTGCCGTCCACGATGGTATAGCTGAAATTCCGTACCTCCGGGTCCGCGGGGATGGACTTGTCCTCGCCCTCGATTTCCGGGTCGTCCATGACATACTCGGTGATGGAGCCTCGGATATTCTGAATGGCGGCGGCAAGCTGTTCTCCCAGGTCCCGACCCTCAATGGGCAGGCAGGCGGTTTCCGGCCCATAGGGGCCGCTGATTTCCCGCATTTCGCCCATGACCATCTCCGGGTGGTCAATAAAATACTGGTTCATTTTCAGCCCGTTGGCGTCGGTGTTCAGGTGTACCCAATCCGGTTCCTCGCTGGAGAGGGCGTCCCGCTTCTGCAAAAAGAGGATGTCGCTGGTCACATCCGTGCCCGCGGCGTCCTTGAAGGTGTTGTTGGGCAGACGGATGGCCCCCAGCAGGTCGGCGCGCTGGGCAAGGTACTTCCGCACGGTGGGGGTGTCCTTGTCCATCGTGCCCTTGCTGGTGACAAAGGCGAGGACGCCCCCCGGCCTGACCTTATCCAGTGTCCGGGCAAAGAAGTAGTCGTGAATGAGGAAATTGTATCGGTCATACCGCTTGTCGATCACCTTGAAGGAGCCGAAGGGCACATTTCCGATAGCGGCGTCAAAAAAGCTGTCCGGGAGGTCTGTTTTTTCAAACCCCTGGACAGCGATAGACGATTGTTGATAGAGTTGCTGGGCGATGCGGCCTGAGATGCCGTCCAACTCCACGCCGTAGATTTTAGAGTCCGCCAGGGCCTCCGGGCGCATACCGATGAAGCTGCCGATGCCGCAGGACGGCTCCAGCAGATTTCCGGTCTGGAAGCCCATGTTCGTGAGGGCCTGATAGATGGAGCGGATGACCACGGGCGGAGTATAGAAGGCCGTCAGGGTGGACTCCCTGGCTGCGGCATATTCCTCCTCGGTGAGCAGGGCTTTCAGCTCGGCGTACTTGCTGTGGCGCTCGTCAAAGCAGTCTGCCAAACCGCCCCAGCCCACATACCGCGCCAACACCTCCTGTTCCTCTGGGGTGGCAAGCCGGTCCTCGGCCTCCAGCCTTTTCAGCAGGCGGATGGCCCGGACATTGTTGTTGAACCGCTCCCCAGGGGTTCCCACGCCCAGGGCGTCATCGGTGATGTGGTACTCATGCCGGTCTGCGTTGGGAACTTCAGGACGGAGGACAAAGGGGGAAACCCTGGCCCTGCGCTGGGGCTGGGGTGGGGCCAGAGTTGGCTC
>DBFWXD010000359.1:0-3596 GCA_048215895.1 Eubacteriales bacterium | reverse complement strand
GCGATGCGTCCCCCTCAGAAGAAGCGGAAGATTAACTATTAAAAGTCAACCACAAAATGAATAGCTGTGGTGAAAGGGAGATGGTTCAAAAAGGGTATAGCAAAGCTGAGGTCTTGTCAGACCCCTGTTGGCTATTCAAGTAGTTACACTCAAGCCGCTGGGCAATATGGCTGCCTGGATTTCTCCATGGCAAATATTAGACGGACCAACTTTTTGGCAGCATGAGAAAGCGCGACATTGTAGTGTTTGCCCTCCGCACGCTTCTTAGCAAGATAGGCAGCAAAGGTCGGGTCCCAGTGGCAGACATACTTGGTCGCGTTGTAAAGGGCGTAGCGTAGGTATCGGGAGCCACGTTTTTCCATGTGTGGGTAGCAATTCTTGAGCTGCCCGGACTGGTAAGTTGAGGGAGACATCCCGGCGTAGGCTAACAGCTTGTCCGGGGAATCAAAACGGGTGAAGTCACCAACCTCAGCAAAAATCATGGCAGCCATCCGGAATCCAATCCCTGGGATAGTGGTAATGGGAGAATTAAGTTCATCTATAATGGCTTGAATCTGCTCTTCAATTTCAGCGATTTCGTCGTCCAGTTCTCGGATGAGCCGGATGGTATGCTGCAATTCAAGAGACTTGGCAGGCATCCAGGAGCCAATAGAGTTTCTGGCGGCATCCCGGATTTCAAGAGCCATGTCCCGTTTGTAGCGGCCTTTAGAGGCGGTTTCGAGCAGTGTTTTCAGCCTGGTCAAATGAGCTGCGGCAATCTGTTTGGCACCGGGGAACTCCTCCAGCAGGGCGTAGACAGAAGCAATGTGCAGAGAAGGAACAAGCTTTTCTAACTCTGGAAACAGGATGCAAACCAGTCTGGAGATAGAGGTTTTCAGTTTGGCACGCTCTTTCACCTTGTCAAAACGGTATCTGGTCAGTGACTTTAGCTCCTCATTGTGATATGCTGTATCTGTATAGGGTTTGAGGCCCACATCGGATAACAGCATAGAAGCAATCGTTCGTGCATCCACCCGGTCGGTTTTAGTCTTTCGCAGACTGAGACTCTTTCGGTAAATGTTTGTACGCAAGGGATTCAAGACATAGGTGGGTAGACCGTTGTCAAGAAGAAACCCGAGCAGATTGCAGCTGTAATGTCCGGTCGCCTCAAGCCCTACTTTTATTTTGTCCTGTGCATGGGTGCAATCCCGGATTCGTCGCAGCAGAAAGCGGAACCCGTCCAGGTTATTGGGGATGGTAAACACATCCGCCAAGACTTCACCCTCGGAGCTGAGAATGAAGCAATCATGTTTATCCTTTGAGACATCAATGCCAACAAAAACGACCATAGTAAAAACCTCCAGCGGTTAGAATCGTGATGCTGTATCCACAGTGCGCCTTACTTTTGTATCCTTGTTCCACATAAACCGTCTGGCGGTATTTAACTGATCAACAAAAGTGCAAGGGGCTGTGGTTGGAACCTTTCGCGAACCATCTTGTGGTAGGAGGCTGACACCAATCCACAGCATCCCTTACAGTGTAGCACAGCCCTTGGAGAGGGGCCTTAATAACTACTACTCTATAATACAAGGAGGCGGAACGATGAACCGGGAAAACGCGGGGGCAAAGCCCACCCCATCGCCCAAGCTGCCGCCAGAGGCGGAACAGGAGATTTTGGATGCGTTGTTCGAGGGAATGGAGATCCATTCCAGCGAGATCGCCGCGATCCTGAAAAAGCATGGCGTGTGCGGGGATGTGGAGGCTCTCCAGGACAGCTACCGCAAACGCCTGGGCCAGCGGCTCATGGCCAGTCTCCGGGATGAGAGTGGACGGCGTGAGGTGCTGGCCAACGGAAAAGGCAGCTATGTGGTGCTGGAGGGCTGCGGCGACAGGCGGCAGCTCAAGCAGATCCACCGCCGTATCCAAAACCAGATGAAAGGACTGGATCTCTCGGCGCGGAAAGTGTCCGGCAGGCTGACTATTCTAGAACGGCTGGCCCACAAGTGGAGAAGGGCTGGTTGAGATGGACGCAAAGACATTCTATGAGCAGGTCGCCCCAGAACTGGACCCAGGGGGCTTCAAGCTGTACTTCACAGCCCAAAGGCTGACAGGCTTTGATCTGTATGGGCAGTTCCCTTATGAGGACTCCCGCGGGATGTTTGAACTGATGAACGGACATCAGCTCATGCGCTATCTGCTGGCAAATCAGTTCCATGCCATCCGCTGGGAGATCGTACCTGGAACGTGCTACGAACGGGCCGTCCTTCTCCCTATCGACCGCACCACACCGGCATATCGGGCATTTGAGCAAAAGCTGTACACAGCGATACTGCAAAACTACCATCTAAATCCTCAGAAACAACATGATCGGAAGGAGCACGATACCAGATGAATGATGTAATTGTGATCGGCGTGGATCATGGCTATGCAGCCATGAAAACTGTCCACTTCTCCTTTCCCACCGGGTTAGTGGAGTACGAACATGAGCCGTACACCCAGAAAGATGTACTGGAATACGGCGGCAGATACTATGTGGTGGGCAGCGGTCGCCAGCCCCTTCAGAGAGACAAGACTCAGACAGAGGACTACTATCTGCTTACCCTGGCAGCCATCGCCAAGGAGCTGGAGCACCGGGGTGCGGAGCACACCGCCAGCATCCACCTGGCGGCGGGCCTGCCCCTGACCAGCTTTGGCCGGGACAAGAAGTCCTTCCGTTCGTACCTGTACCGGGATGGGAGCGCCATTCCTTTTCGCTATGAGGGGCAGAACTATACCATCACCATCCAAGAGGTGTCCCTGTTTCCCCAGGGCTATGCTGCCGTCCTGACACAGACGGAGCTGCTGGACGAGCCGTCCGTCATCGTGGCCGACATAGGCGGCTGGACGGTAGATCTGATGCGGCTGGACAACCGCATCCCCAACGCTGCCTCCTGCCGGAGTCTGGAACTGGGCATGATCCGCTGTGTCGATGAAATCAGCGAACAGGTGCGCCGGTTGTTTGGGCTGTCCATGACTACCGCTCAAATTGAAAGCGCCCTGCGGGGCAGCTCCGGCGGGATGGACGAGCGGATCAGGGCGGTTATCCACGCCCAGGCAGGCAAGTACGCCCGAAACCTACTCTCGGCAGTCACAGAGAGCGGCCTGGACATCCGAGCCATGCCCTCCATTTTCCTGGGCGGCGGAGCGGCGCTCTTAAAGCGCCACCTTTCGGCCACAGACGGCCTGTGCCGCCCGCTTATCCTGGATGACGTATCCCTGAACGCCAAAGGATATGAGCGCCTTGTAGGGCAGATGTCGCGGGGTGTCGGCAATGGCAGGTAAGCGGCGGCTCAACCTTTCTTTTTCTCTGACATCACCCCAACAGCGTAATGCATGGCACATTCTCAGCTCCATCCCTGCCGGGCAGCGGACAGACGCTGTATGTCGGATGGTGTGTAAAGCCCATGAACAGGATGCCCTCCTGTCTGCCATCCGTGGGCTGATTCGGGAAGAGTTGCGCAATTTGGATCTGACAACAGAAAAAAGCCAGCAGGCACAGGCCGGGGACATGGATGAGAATGTCCTCGGCTTTCTTCTTGCCCTGCAGCAGGAAGGAGATGAGATCACCTGATACGCCA
>DBFWXD010000358.1:0-4481 GCA_048215895.1 Eubacteriales bacterium | reverse complement strand
GTGGAAGCGCTCATCGACCAAGAGATTGCCAAAGGAGAGAACGGATATCTCTTCTTCAAGCTCAACTCTCTCACCGACCGGCGGCTCATCGACAAGCTAGCCCAGGCCTCTCAGGCGGGCGTAGAGGTTGTCATGAACATTCGCGGCATCTGCTGCCTGGTGCCGGGTCTGCCCGGCCTCACCGACCACATCACCGTTTTTTCCATTGTGGGCCGCTACCTGGAGCACAGCCGAATCTACCAGTTTGGCCGGGGAACGGATGCCAAGCTGTTTATCTCCTCGGCGGACTTTATGACCCGCAACACCCAGCGCCGGGTGGAGATCGCCTGCCCCGTACTGGACCCCTGGGCCCGGAAGCGAGTTCTGGAGATTGTCTCCCGCCTGTGCGCCGACAATCAAAAGGCCCGGCAGCTGGGTTCCGACGGCTCTTATGTCCCCCGCAGACAGACACCTTCCTCCGCCCCCTTCAACGCTCAGACATCCTTCCAGTCCCCCTGGCCGGCCTCTCCCCGCCAGGAGGCCCAGGAGCGTCCCAGAGAGGGTCTGAGCGGGCTGTGGAGGCGGCTGAAACAGCGGAAAAAACCGTGATTGCCGCCTGCGTGGCTTCGCCTGTTTCGACAATATTTCTTTCCTGCCCTTTTTCTCTGTCAAAGCGTACAAAAACACAAAACCCTATTGACAGCCAGGAAAATTGTGCCTATCATAAGGACAGAAATTGTGCCTGTGCACAGACAAAGGAGCAACTGATTATGATCTTTGACAAGCTGGCCGCACTGATTGCTGAGCAGTTCAATGTGGACGCCGACACCATCACAATGGAAACTTCTTTTGCCGACGATCTCAACGCCGACTCCGTGGATATCGTGGACCTGTCCATGGCTCTGGAAGAGGAATTCGGCATTGAGGAGCTGGGCGAGGAAGAAGCTTCCTCCATCTCCACTGTGGGCGACCTGGTCCGTTTCCTGCAGGCTAAGATCGACTGATTCCATCATCCGCAGCTGCCCGGAATTGCCGGGACAGACTGACAAGCACGCAGAACTCCGCCCACGGCGGAGTTCTGCCTTGTTTCAGGAGGTTTTGCATGAAAAGTTTGGAAGAAAAGCTTGGCTATACCTTTCGCGACCCCTCCTTGCTGGAGAACGCCCTGACCCACAGCTCCCGGGCCAACGAGAGCCGGGGGACGCTGTCCAGTAACGAGCGGCTGGAATTTCTGGGAGACTCCATCCTAGGTATGGTAGTGGCCGACCACCTGTATCGCAACCACCCCGATCTCCCCGAAGGCGAGCTGACCCGCACCCGGGCCGCTCTGGTCTGTGAGGAGAGTCTGGTGGAGGTGGCCCAGGAGCTGAATCTGGGTGAATACCTGCGCCTGGGCAAGGGCGAGGAGGCCGGCGGCGGCCGAAACCGCCCCTCCATCCGGGCTGACGCGGTGGAAGCGGTGCTGGCCGCGGTCTACCTGGACGGCGGCATTGGCTCTGCCCGCAAGATCGTTCAAAAGTATATTCTCAGCCGGGAAGTGGCCGGGCTTACCAAGCCTCACGACTATAAAACCGCCCTCCAGGAGCTGGTGCAGCGGGAGAGCGGCCAGGTCCTCCAGTACCGCCTCACCGGGGAGGAGGGCCCCGACCACGACAAGCGCTTCTTTATGGAAGTCACCCTCAACGGCACCCCCATTGGCTCCGGCACCGGCCGCAGCAAAAAGGAGGCTGAGCAGATGGCCGCTCACGCCGCCATCAAGGCTCTGGAACAGAAGGAGAACTGACCGGGTATTCCGCCCGTTCCAGATCGCGTCCATCGTCCCCCCTCTTTGTGGAGACACATAAGGTAAAATAAAAGCACAGAGGATCCAACTTGATCCTCTGTGCTTTTTAATTATATCCCTTGTACTGCCTGCCGAGCCTGCAGCCGGGAGCGCTGGTCCGCCTGCCGGGTCACCCAGCTGCGGCGGTTCCAGTAGACCAGAGCGCTGAGGATTGGGGGAACAATATCGGAGGCCGCCTGGGCAAAGAACGCGGCCATGGCCCCTCCAGCCAGGGGAAGCAGGAACAGGGCGGTGAAATAAAACACCTTGCGCAGCAGAGACAGGGGCAGGGCAAACTGCATCATGCCCATACCGGTAAATCCATCTACCACCACATATTGCAGCGCCAGCGTGATAATGCCCAGCGTGGTCAGCCGTACCGCCCGTGCCGCCAGAGCGGCCACCTGAGGGTCCGGGGTAAAGAGGCGGGCAAACATGGCCGCACCGCCCTGGCCCAACAGCATCAGGGTGCTGGTAAAAATCAGTGCCAGCGCCAGAATATACTTCTCCGCCTCCCAGATGCGGTCCGGGCGGCCGGCGCCGAAGTTAAAGCCCAGAATGGAGCCCGTGCCGCCGGTAATGCCGCCCAAGGGCAGGGTGACCAGCAGCAGGAAGGACTGTGAAATGGTGGCGGCGGCCACCAGCTGATCTCCCTGGGCCTGTCCACCGTAACGCTGAAGGATTGTGTTCAGCGCAATGACCATCACGCTGTCGATGGCGTACATGAGGAAGGGGGCCATCCCCATCACCAGCACACGGCGGATGATCTTCCACTGATACCCGCCCAGGTTGATGCGCACCGGAGGGACCGGCCCGGCCAAAAAGGTCAAAACATACACACAGCTGGCCAGCTGGCTGATCACCGTGGCAATGGCCGCACCCCGCACGCCCAGATTCAGCACGAAAATAAACAGGGGGTCCAGCAGGATGTTCAGCACTGCCCCCAGCATCACCGAGATCATGCCCTTTTTGGCAAAGCCCTGGCAGATGATAAACTGGTTCATTCCTGTGGAGAGCAGGGCAAACAGTGTGCCGCACACATAGATGGTGTAGTAGTCCAGAGCGAAGCCCAGGGTACTCTCACTGGCTCCGAAGACCAGCAGCAGCGGGCGGCGCACCAGCAGCGCCAGCGTGGTCAGAACCAGCGCAAAGACCGTGAGCAGCATAAAGCAGTTGCTCATGATCTTCCTGGCCTCATCCAGCCGCCCCTCTCCCATGCGAATGCTCATCAGAGGGGAACCGCCAATTCCAATCCAGAACGCAAAGGCCGCCACCAGAGTGAGAATGGGGCCGCACACTCCGGCGCCAGCCAGAGCCAGACTGCCCACCTCCGGAATGTTGCCGATGTAGACCCGGTCCACAATGCCGTACAGCACGCTGACCAGCTGGGCCAGCATACTGGGGATGGCAATCCGAAACACCAATTTGCCCACGGGGTCCTTCCCCAAGTCATTTTCCAGACGCATATCTCTGCGCTGTTCCATGCCGCTCATTCCTTCCATCCATTTTGCGCTGGTCATTATAGCACCGGGTTTTTACCTTGTAAATTGGGCAAAAACAATGGCTTTTTTCTCTGTTTTCTCCAAAAAGTAGCCAAATTGCCAGGGGACTTTTTTTGTTGTGATATGAAGTGTTGTTCCGCTTAAAAATTTTTTGCACAAGGCCCTTGACAATTTTTATCGTTGCGTTATACTGTGTATATAGTATATATACAGTATTTCCAATATAACAGTAGGAACGGACCGGCGACCGACCTGTGCGCAAGGCGGACAGCCCCAGATTTCTCTGTTAGAGGGGGCGCAAAATGGATATCATTTTAAGCAATTCCAGTGGAAAACCCATTTACGAACAAATTGCCGACCAGATCAAGGAGCAGATCATGTCCGGAGCCTTGGCGGCAGGGGACGCCCTGCCCTCCATGCGCCTGCTGGCCAAAGACCTGCGGATCTCCGTCATTACCACAAAGCGGGCCTATGAAGAGTTGGAACGGGCTGGCTTTTTAGAAAACGTCCCCGGCAAAGGCTGCTTTGTCGCGCCTCAGAACCGGGAACTGCTTCGGGAAGCCCAGCTGCGAAAGATCGAGGAGCACCTCTCCCAGGCGGTGGAGGAGGCCCGCAAGGGCGCGTTCCCCCTGGAGGAGCTCCATGAACTGCTGGATATTTTATATAAAGGTGAAGAACTATGACAAACGCCATTGAAATTCGGGGGCTTTGTAAGTCCTATGGGGACTTTTCTCTGCAGAACATCAACCTGACCCTGCCCTGTGGCTCCATCATGGGGCTCATTGGGGAAAACGGAGCGGGAAAAACCACCACCATCAAATGTATCTTAAACCTGATCCGCCGGGATGCGGGCCAGATTACCCTTTTGGGACAGGACAATCTCGCTGGGGAAACCCTGGCAAAAGCAGATATCGGCGTGGTCCTGGACGAGTGCTATTTCCACGATACCCTCCGCCCCCGGGATATTGACCGTATTCTCTCCCATGTCTTTTCCAACTGGGACAGTGCCCTGTTTGACACATACCTGGACAAATTCCAGCTGCCCGAGGGAAAATATGTCAAGGAATTTTCCCGGGGCATGAAGATGAAGCTTTCTCTGGCCGCCGCTCTGGCCCATCGGCCCAAGCTTCTGATTCTGGACGAGGCCACCGCCGGGCTGGACCCGGTGGTCCGGGACG
>DBFWXD010000357.1:0-7134 GCA_048215895.1 Eubacteriales bacterium | reverse complement strand
CAGAATCCGGGCCACTACCCCCTGGAGGCGCTGGCCGCCCTGCCCGGCGTTCAGCTCACCGCTTCCAACGACCACGACTTTGAGCTGGTGGCTAAGGGCGTGGACAAGGGGCGCTCCCTGGCCCTGCTGTCCATGATGTACAGCATCCCCCTGTGCGACTGCGCCGGGGTAGGGGACAGCGACAACGACCTGGCCATGCTCCAGGCGGTGGGCACCCCCATTGCCATGGGCAATGCCGCCCCGGCGGTCAAGGCCGCCGCCTGCCGCATCGCCCCCTCCAACGCGGAGGACGGGGTAGCCCAGGCCATTCTCAGCTGCCTGGAGAACCCCGCCCGATAACCGATCCTTCCCCGCGCCGGACCCTAAAAAGGGCCCGGCGCTCTTTTTTTGCCCTTTAGCCAAAATTCCCTTGACCTTCCACCTGGTGGAGGGTGTAGGGTAGGTGGCGCTGAGAAAATTTAATGAAAATTTTAACGGTTCTTACCCTGGATATAAGATTTTCTCGCTACAATAGCCATCGAACATTTAGGCTGAAACAGCTGTGAAAAGAGGGAACAAGATATGGATGTGACACAGGCAAACAAACCGGAGGAGGTCCTGCTCCCCGCCGAGGAGAAGGGGCCGTCTCTCAAGCTGCCCAAAAAGAAGAAAAAATGGCTGAAATGGGTTCTTTTGGCCGTAGCCGCCCTGGCTGTCATCTGGTGGTTTTTTCTGCGCCCCAAGGCCGGGCCTTCTGTGCTGACCGGCAGTGAATACATACCCGTCTCCACCGTCCGTCAGGACCTCACCGTCTCGGTGGATGGCTCGGGCGCGGTCACTCCCATTGAATCCTATCAGGTCAGCGCCCTGACCAGCGGAGAGATTCTCCAGGCCCCCTTTGAGGTGGGGGACTGGATCGAACAGGGGGCGCTGCTCTATCAGCTGGACGCCAAGGAGGCCCAGGCCTCCATCGACCAGGCCCAGCTGGCCCTGCGCCAGGCCCAGCTCTCCTATGACACGGTGGCCGCCGGTCTCACCGCCCGCGCCTCCGCTGGGGGCGTGGTCCAGACCGTCCACGTACAAAAGGGCGATCTGGTGTCTCCGGGCACCCCCATCGCCGACATTACCGACACCTCCACCATGCTTCTCTCCCTGCCCTTCCACTCCGCTGACGCGGCAGGCATTGCCCCGGGCCAGAGCGCCCAGGTGACCCTCTCCGGCACCCTGGAGACCCTGACGGGCACGGTGGAGTCCGTGTCCTCTGCCGATCTGGTGGGCACCGGGGGCGCGCTGGTGCGCCAGGTGCAGATCCGGGTGGCCAACCCCGGCGCCCTGACCGCCGAGCAGTCCGCCACCGCCTCCATCGGGACCGTGTCCTGTGCGGGCAGCGGCAAGTTCCAGGCCAGCAGCCGCCAGACCGTCACGGCCCAGACCTCCGGGGAAATCACCCAATTGTATGTGACCGCCGGCTCCCAAGTTTCTTCCGGCAGCGCGGTGGCCGCCATCGGCGGGGACTCCGCCCAAAACGCCCTGGAAAATGCCGCTATGAGCGTGGAGAGCGCCCAGCTCGCCCTTCAGCGGGCCCAGGACGCCCTGGAGAACTACACCATCACCTCGCCCATCTCCGGCACGGTCATTGAAAAGAACTTTAAGGCAGGCGACAAGCTGGACGGTATGGAGTCCGGCGCGCTGGCCGTCATCTTCGATCTGAGCAGCCTGAAGCTGCAGATCAACGTGAGCGAGCTGAACATCAGCCAGCTCCAGCCCGGCCAGAAGGTGGAAATTACCGCCGAGGCCCTGCCCGACCAGGTCTTTTACGGCGTGGTGGACGCGGTGAGCATCAACGGCACCACCACCAAAGGCTTTACCACCTACCCGGTGACCATTGTGCTGGAGGAGTTCGGCGATCTGAACCCGGGCATGAATGTGTCCGCCAAGGTGATTATTTCCCAGGAAACCGACGCGCTCTGCATTCCCGTCTCCGCCGTGAACAGCGACGGCACCGTCCTGGTGGCCGCGCCTGGCACTCTGTCGGAGGACGGCTCCACCGTAGTGGACCTCTCCAAGGCGGAGCGCCGCACCGTGACCCTGGGCGCCGGAAACCAGGAGTATGTGTCGGTCACCGATGGACTGGAGGAGGGCGAGATCGTCCTGGTTCCTGTCCAGACCTCCGCCGGAGTAGGCGACGGCAGCAGCACCGCAGTTGTGGTGGCAGGAGGCTGATGACCGGTGAAACATCTCATTGAGTTGAAAAACGTCTATAAAATCTACCAGATGGGGGAGGAGACCGTCCACGCCCTGGACGGGGTCAGCATTGCCATTGACCAGGGGGAATTTGTGGCCATTGTGGGCTCCTCCGGCTCGGGCAAATCCACGGCCATGAACATTATCGGCTGTCTGGATGTGCCCACCTCGGGCTCCTATCATCTGGGCGGGGTAGATGTGTCCACCATGGACGACGACCAGCAGGCGGAGATCCGCAACAAAATGCTGGGCTTCATCTTCCAGCAGTATAACCTCATTCCCAAGCTGTCCGTGCTGGAAAACGTGGAGCTGCCCCTGCTCTATGCGGGTCTCCCCGCCGACGAGCGCCGCGCCCGGGCCATCCGCGCCCTGGAACGGGTGGGGCTGGCGGAAAAGCACAAGAACCTGCCCAGCCAGCTCTCCGGCGGCCAGCAGCAGCGGGTGTCCATCGCCCGGGCCCTGGCGGGCAGCCCCTCGGTCATTCTGGCCGACGAGCCCACCGGCGCTTTGGACTCCCGCACCGGCCGGGAGGTACTGGGCTTTTTGAAAAAGCTCAACCGGGAGGGGGACACGGTGGTTCTCATCACCCACGACAACTCCATCGCCGTCCGGGCCGACCGGATCATCCGCCTCCAGGACGGCAAAATTATCTACGACGGCGACGCCCACGACCCCCGGGCGGTGGTACAGCCGGAGAGCGATGGGGATCTGGAGGAGGAGGGCCTATGAATTACGGACAATCCTTCCGCCTGGCCGTCAAATCTCTGGCCGCCAGCAAAATGCGCTCCATCCTCACCATGCTGGGCATCATCATCGGCGTGGCCTCGGTCATCGTCATTTTGTCCCTGGGCAACGGCGTGCAGAAGATGATTGACGAACAGGTGGCCAAGCTTGGCATCAACACCATCGTCACCTACACCTGGGGCAGGGGAGACGGCAGCACCATGGACCTGGACCCGTCGGATATGTACCAGCTCGTGGAAGAGCACCCGGATGTGCTCTCCGGCGTCTCCCCCTATGTGAGCCTTCAGCCCACCATCCGCAAGGGAGATGAACTGCTGGAAAAGACCAAGCTGTACGGCGTCAGCGAGGTCATGTTCAACAACGAAAGCCGCGCCACCATCGACGGGGGCGAAAAGCTGGCCCAGGGCCGCTTTCTCTCCGCGTTGGACGTGGAGCGGCGGCAAAATGTGTGCGTCATCGGCGCCTATCTGGCCCAGGAGCTCTTTGGGGGCAATGCTCTGGGGCAGACCCTCTCTATCGACGGCCACCGGTACACCGTCATCGGGGTATTGGAGCAGGTGCAGGAGAACATGCAGGAGGGCGGCTCGGACGATCAGCTGTACATCCCCTACGAAAATGCCCTGGAGATCATGGGGGAGCGGTACGTGACCCTCTATATGTTCACCAGCACCTCCGGCTCCACCGCCAGCGCCGCCAAGCAGGTCATTGATCAGTACCTGTTTTCCTATTTCCAGGACCCGGAGGCCTACTACATCCAGACCATGGAGGAGCAGGCCAATATGATCAACGCCATGATGGGCGTGGCCATTGGTGTTCTGGTGGCTATTGCGGCTATCTCCCTGCTGGTGGGCGGCATCGGGATTATGAACATCATGCTGGTGTCCGTCACCGAGCGCACCCGGGAGATCGGCATCCGCAAGTCTCTGGGGGCCAAGCGCAAGGACATCCGCCGCCAGTTTGTCATCGAGGCGGGCACCACCTCCGCCGTGGGCGGCCTGCTGGGCATTGGTCTGGGTTATCTGCTGGCCACAGGCGTGGGCTCTCTGCTGGGGGCCTACCTGTCCGCCCAGATGAACGGTGCCACCTTCTCCGCCACCCCCACCTTCGGGGCCGTGGCCGTCAGCTTCGGCGTATCGGTGGGCATCGGCATTCTCTTTGGCTACCTGCCCGCCAACAAAGCGGCCAAGCTCAATCCCATCGATGCGCTGCGCTACGACTGACGCAGCTCCCGCCCACATTGCACAAAACCATGTGGAATGTTCCACTTGTAAAGGAGTTTTTGGAATGAAACAACGGATCTTTGCGCTGCTTTTGGCTCTGGGGCTCAGCGTGTCCCTAGCCCTGCCCGCCATGGCCGCCCCCGCCTCGGTGCCCCAGGAGGAGGCCGCCCAGGCCCTGTCGGCCCTGGGCATTCTCTCCGGCGATGAACAGGGGAACCTGAACCTCTCCAGCCGGGTCACCCGGGCGGAATTTGTCACCATGCTGGTGCGGGCCACCCCCGGCGGCAGTCAGATCGGCCAGGCGGCCACCTCCCCCTATCCCGATGTACCTCGGAGCCACTGGGCCTCCGGCTTTGTGGAGGCGGCAGTCTCCCAGGGCCTTGTCTCCGGATACAGCGACGGCACCTTCCGGCCCAACAAGGAAATCACCCTGGCAGAAGGGGCCGCCATGGCCCTCCAGCTGCTGGGCTATGGCCCGGAGGACTTTTCCGGCGCCTACCCCACCGGGCAGCTGGCCCTCTACCGCAGTCTCCGGCTGGACCGGGGCGTCTCCGCCGCTTCCGCCACCGCGCCTCTGACCCGGCAGGACGCCATGTATCTCTTCTATAACCTGCTCTCCGCTCCCACCAAGGAGGGCTCGGCCTACATCACTTCCCTGGGGTACAGCCTCAACAGCGCCGGCCAGGTGGACCTGCTGGCCCTGGTCAACGGGGAGATGGAGGGCCCGGTGGTGGCCCAGAGCGGCTGGCAGTCCGCCCTTCCTTTTACGCCTTCCAAGGTCATCCGCGGGGGCGCCTCCGTCTCCCTCTCCGACGTGCAGGACTACGATCTGGTCTACTGGAACGCCTCCATGGGCACCGTCTGGGCCTACACCCAGAAAGTGACTGGCCCCATTCAGGCCCTGGAGCCCTCCGCCTCCAACCCCACCTCGGTGACGGTGGCCGGCCGCAGCTATCCCATTGAGACCTCCGCAGCCTCCTACGCTCTGTCCGACCTGGGCCAGTACAGCCTGGGGGACAGCGTCACCCTGCTGCTGGGACGGACGGGGGGCGTGGCCGCAGTGGCCGATGTGAGCGCCAGCGCCGGGGACCAGGTGGGCCTTGTGATCGCGGTGTCCAACAACTCCT
This sequence comes from Eubacteriales bacterium, assembly GCA_048215895.1. GTDB lineage: Bacteria > Bacillota > Clostridia > Oscillospirales > Oscillospiraceae > Lawsonibacter. Next base: position 1,820 of record DBFWXD010000357.1, on the reverse strand, counting down.
ATCCCGACGGAAACGGCGGCACCTACACCGCTCAGACGGTGACCCTGCTGGCCACCGACGGCCAGACCTATCAGTACCAGTGCCGGGGCGGCTACAAGGAGGGCAGCATTGTCCGGGCCAGCGTCAACCAGAACAACGAGGTCTCCCTGCGCGGGCTCTCCTCCGAATCTCTCACCGGCAAGGTCAGCGCCGACGGCACCAAGCTGGATAAATACACCTTCGCGGAAGATGTGGAAATTCTGGACGTGAGCGGCGAGTATGGCGTCACTCTCTACCCCTCCCGCCTGGCGGGGGTCAGCCTCACCGGCGACATGGTCCGCTACTACTCCCTCAACAGCCTGGGACAGATTGACACCCTGATTCTGAACGAGGTCACTGGGGACATGTATCAGTACGGCGTGCTCACCTACCTGGAGGAGCAGGGAGAGGGGATTTACAAGTACTACACCTACCGCTACGATGTGGGCGGCACCCCCTACACCATCCCCAACTCCTCCACCCGCTTCCGGGTGGCCACCGGTCCCATTCAGGTACTGGGTGAGGCGGAGAATCCCGACCGGATGTACTCCCTCACCGCTACACAGCCCGGTGAGATTGTGGGCAACCAGTTTGCCGCCGGCAACCGGAAATACACCCTGGCCGACCAGGTGGTGGTCTACGAGAAGCGGGGCAGCCAGTACTTCCTGTCCAGCCTGAGCCGGGCGCAAAACGGCGACTTTACCCTCACCGCCTGGTATGACAAAGTGGATGCCCAGGGCGGACGGGTCCGGGTGATTGTAGCCCAGGAAGCTTAAACTCCTCTTTCTATGAAAAAAACCGTGTCTGACCAATGGGTCAGACACGGTTTTTCAAAGTCCCAGGCCGTAAATCCGGTTGGCGTTGGCAAAGAAAATCTTCTCCCAGTGCTTCTCCGGCACCAGGCGGCGGACAAACTCCACATATTCTCCCAGGTTGACAATGGGCCAGTCGGTACCGAACATCAGGTCCTCCCACTGGCCGATAGCCGTCAGCCAGGTGGTCAGCAGCCCGGCATAGCCCGCCTGCTCCCGGAAGTATGCGTCCAAATCCACACGCCCCTCCAACAGTCCGGACAGGTCGGCGGCCACATTGGCGTTTTTCTCCACCACCGCCGCCGCGCTCTCCAGGAAGGGATTGCCGAAGTGGCACATGACAAAGCGGGTCTTGGGGTGATCGGCCGCCACCTCGTCCAGGGCCAGGGGATGGCAGTACTTCAGGTGGGCCCCCCGGCGGGCGGTCAGCCCCATATGGACGGCCACCGGCTTGTCATAGCGCCTTGCCAGCTCATAGATGGGCTCATAGATGGGGTCGGATAACCAGATCTTGTTATAGCCGGGGTAGAGCTTGACCCCGCAGCAGGCATCCAATTTCAAATTTTCTTCCACATTTTCATACAAATTGTGGACAACTTTCCGCCCCTCGTCCATCAAGGCGCTATCCAGTCCGATGCAGTAGTGGAAGAGGTCGGCAGGGTAGTGGTGATACGCCGGCTCCAGGCTGCGGTTGCCCATTACCACCCCGTGGACAAAGTCTAACTCCCCATATACCTGGCGCAGGTGGTCCCAGTCGTTATGGTGGCCCACACTCTGGGCCATTTGCTCTGCCCAGGGCTCCTCCTGAGGGAAGAGATGGAGGTGGGCATCGATGATCTTCATAGGCGCGTTCCTTTCCCGTATTGCAAGCAGCTTCTGGGTGTCATTATAGCAAAGTCCCCGGAGCAAAAAAAGGATTTTTTCCACATACCCTGTGGGACTTCCGCCGTGCACCGTTCAAAGGCAAAAAAATCCCGACCCTTTCGGGCC
>DBFWXD010000356.1:0-3974 GCA_048215895.1 Eubacteriales bacterium | reverse complement strand
ATTGCGATCCCTGCCTGGTCGGCCAGGTAGTCCACCAGAGCCAGGTAGCCGTCCCGGTTCATGGTGAGGTAGGGGATACGCAGACCGAAGCGCTCGGCCAGGGCGGTCTTTTCCGAAATGGTCTCAAAGGTGTCCACCTCGTCCCCGGCCCGGTCGGTAAAGGTCTGACGCACCAGGTGGCGGCGGTTGGAGGTGGCATAGATGGCCACATTGTCCGGCCGCTTTTCCAGGCTGCCCTCCAGAATGGTCTTCATGGAGGAGTAGGTCTTGTCGTCCTGATCAAAGGCCAGATCGTCGATGAAGAGGATAAACTTCTGCCGCCGCTGGGACAGAGAGCGGATCAGGCTGGGCAGGCCTGTGAGATTTTCCTTCTGAATTTCAATCAGGCGCAGGTCCTCCATCCCGGGCAGGTAGAGCATGGACTTCACCGTGGCGGATTTTCCGGTGCCTCCGTCGCCGAAGAGCAGCACATTGTTGGCCTGACGCCCGGCCATCATCTGGCGGGTGTTTTGCTCCACCTGGCTGCGCTGGTGCTCGTAGCCCAGCAGGTCCTGGGGCTTGGGGCAGTCGGGGTCGGCCACGGGGATCAGCTGCCCGTCCTCCCACAGGAAGGCCCGGTACCGGGCGTAGAGCCCTGCCCCGTGCTCCCGGTAAAACTGGGTGAGAGAATCAAAATCAAAGGGGGCGGTGGTGTTCCACCGGGGCAAACCGGCCAGTACGGGGGCATACTCCTCCGAAAGCAGCTCCTTCATGGCGTCGATGAACTGGTCGCAGCTGGTTTCAGCCAGGGCAGCAAAGGTTTCCACATCCCGCCGGGCGGCGTGCTCCAGCGTGGGGTTGGAGATCCCGCGCTCAGCCAGCAGGGCATAGGGGCTCTCCTGGAAACGGAGTACATCCCACAGCCAGCTGCCGATCCCGTCGAATCCCTCCTGACACAGCGCGTCAAACAGGGCGCAGTAGGCCTCCAGGGCGGTTTCGCCCTCCCGATGATACAGTCCGTCCAGAAGGGACATGACGTCATAAAACACAGTGGTGTTGGTTAGAGTGCGATAGGCGGACACCCCCTGAAGGGCAGCCCGAAGAGAACTGAAATTCATGGCAGACGCTCCTTAAAACGATGTTTTTCTCATTTTAATGTGCTGTGCCGCCCTTGTCAACGGTTTTACCCTGTGGTAGAATGGCTTGAATTAAGATCGGGGCAGATTTTGCCCGTTCAGGAGGTCCTCATGGTATCCATTGGAGGAATTAAGATTGAAACACCCCTGGCCCTGGGGCCTATGGCAGGTGTAACGGATATGGCATTTCGCACCATCTGCCGGGAGCAGGGGGCAGGTCTCACCTGCACGGAGATGGTCAGTGCCAAGGCCCTGTGCTACCAGGACAAGAAGTCCATCCCTCTGCTTCAGATGGGAGAGAATGAAACCCCCGCCGCCGCCCAGATTTTCGGCAGCGACCCCAAGTGCATGGAGGAGGGGGCGGCCATCGCCCATGAGGTGTCCGGGGCGGACATCATCGACATTAACATGGGCTGCCCGGTGCCTAAGGTGGCCAATTCCGGAGACGGTTCGGGACTTATGCGCAATCCGGACCTGGCTGTCAAGGTGGCCGAGGCGGTAATCCGGGGAGCCAAGTGCCCGGTGACAGTGAAGTTCCGCCTGGGCTGGGACAAGGGCTCCATCAACTGTGTGGAGTTTGCCAAGGCCATGGAGGAGGCGGGAGTAGCCGCTGTGGCCGTTCATGGCCGCACCCGGGTACAGATGTATGCGGGTACCGCCAACTGGGATTGGATTCGGGAGGTCAAAAAGGCGGTCAAAATTCCCGTGATTGCCAACGGAGACGTGTTCAAGGGTACGGATGCCCCCCGGATTTTAAAGTATACCGGGGCGGACATTGCCATGATCGGCCGGGGTGTATTTGGGAACCCCTGGATTTTTGCCCAGTGCAAGGCCGCTCTGGAGGGCCGTCCCATTCCCGAGATGCCGCCGCTCAGCCAGCGGTGTGATACGGCGGTGCGGCAGTTTGAAATGGCGGCGGCCAACAAGGGCGAAAAGATTGCCTGCCTGGAGGCCAGAAAGCAGTATGCCTGGTATCTGAAAGGTGTGCCCCATGCAGGATATTATAAGGAACAGATTGTGAAAATCACCACACTGGAGGATGTATACCGCATCACGGCGGGGATCAAGCGGGATCTCTGCTGAATCAGGAGATGAAAATTAGGGGGTGAGCCCGGTGAGCGACCAGGATCTGGTGGCGCGGGCCAGAGCGGGCGATCAGGAGGCCTTTGCCCGCCTTGTGGAAGAAAATCAGAATAGGGTCTACTCCCTGGCCCTGCGGCTGGTGGGAGACCGGGAAGAGGCGGCCGATCTGGCACAGGAGGCGTTCCTGAAAGCCTGGCAGGGGCTGAAGTCCTTTCAGGGAGACAGCAGCTTTGCCACCTGGATCTACCGGCTGACCACAAATGTTTGCATTGATCACCTGCGCCGGCAGAAGCGGCGGCAGGGTGTGGAGACAGCGGTGTCCCTGGATGACGAGGACAGCGGCTGGGCCGAACCGGCCGACTGGGACCAGGACCCCCAGAGGAAGCTGGAGCAGTCGGAGCGGGGCCGTGCCCTGGCCAGGGCAATGGAACAGCTGCCCGACCATCAGCGCCGGGCTCTGGTGCTGCGGGAGCTTTCCGGCCTGAGCTATCAGGAGATCGGCCAGGCATTGGACTTGGATTTGGGAACGGTAAAGTCCCGCATTGCACGGGCACGACTGGCGCTTCGAAAAATTTTGCTTTTGGACGGGAACTTTTCGGAAGCGGCGCCGTCTAAGCCTACGAATGAGAAGAAAAGGAGGTGAAGCCCATGGCTTGCCAGCGCTATTATGAACTGATTTCCCAGCGTTTGGACGGTGAATTGACGGAGGATGAGCAGCAGGAGCTGGAGTCTCATCTGGCGGTTTGCCCCAGTTGTCGGGCTCTGGATCAGCAGCTATCCGGGCTTCACGTGGATTTTTTTGATCTGGAGGAGGTCCCGGCACCGGAGGGCTTTACCCAGGGGGTCATGGACCGCATCCGGATGGAGGAGAGCAAAAAGGTTATCCCGCTGTTCCGGCGGCCCCAATTCAAAGCGGCGGCCGGTTTGGCGGCCTGTTTGGTGCTGTGTGCCGGCCTCTATGGAGCCGGCCAGCTGGACCTGCCCGGTCAGGATGTGACGGCGCAGTCGGCTGGGACAACAGCGCAACAGCAAACTCAGGATGTGCAGCCCCAGAATAAGGTGAGCCAGGAGGACCTTCCCTCCAGCTCTGAGACAAATGAGGATGTGCCCGATGTGGCTAGCTACTCCTTTACCGACGGAGAAGTAACGGACGGTGATCCGGCCCAGGCCGAGATTCCTGTGCCCAGAGTTTACGGCAGCGACAGCCTTTCCTTGGGGAACGCGAAAGAGCAGAACAGCGTGACGCAGCAGCCCAAGGCGGAGGAGAATGCAGAGCGTGCCCAGCTGCCCGAAGATGTGCTGGACATCCAGCCGCCTCAGGACAGCCAGAGCAACGAACTGCCGCAGGCAGAACCCAACGATCCGGGTGCTGCCCCAGAAGTGACCGGAACCAATGTGGATCAGGAGGATGAGACCAGGTCCTTCCAGAACGAGCAGTACCTCTCCGTGACCTATGGCGCTACGCCTCAGGCCCCCTCAGCTGTGATTCTGGGCAGCGTCCAGTCGCTGACGGATTACCTGGATGCCTTTTCAGAGGACGACCTGTCGGCGGTGTCCCAGGCCTATGACGAGACGTATTTTGCCTCCGGACGTCTGTTGGCCGTCCTGGTTGAGACGGGAAGCGGCTCCAATTCCTTCACCCTTCCCGAGGATGGGCTCAGCGATGAACAGGTGGTCTTGGAGGAGAACCGTCCCCAGGAGGGAACCTGCGACATGGCCGCATGGCTGATTGTGGCTGAGGTGGGCACGGAGTTCTCCGACGGGCAAGAACTGGAA
>DBFWXD010000355.1:0-1878 GCA_048215895.1 Eubacteriales bacterium | reverse complement strand
GGGATTGAACAAGAAGTTCCCGGCTCAGGATTTCGATATGGACGTATTTCAGCAGATGCTCAGCGTCAATGTGGCCGGTGTCATGATGTGCTGCAAGCACTTTGGAAAACAGATGATAGAGCGCGGATACGGTAAAATTATCAATGTATCCTCCGTGCGCGGGAAAATCGCCACCCGGGCCCCTGGCAACGCTGCTTATTGCAGCACCAAGGGCGCTGGAGACATGATGACCCGCCAGTTGGCCTCGGAGTTCGGCCCATACGGTATTACCGTCAACGCCATCGCCCCCACTGTCACTGAGACTCCCATGATGACGGAGGTCATCGAGCAGCGCGGTGGCAATGCCTACCGCAAGCAACAGGCTGATACACTTCCCATGCGCAGGATGGCCGTGCCCCAGGACTGTGTGGGCCCTGCTGTGTTCTTGGCCAGCCATGCCTCCGATTTTGTGACTGGAAATATTATCTATCCAGACGGTGGCCTGACTGCCGTAGGCTAATTGGGAAGAGGGAGCTGACATGGGGGAAAAACTAATTATTACCGCCGCCCTCTGCGGAGCGGGTACGACCAAGGCACAGACTCCATATGTGCCAATTACGCCAGAAGAGATCGCGGCGGATGCCGTGGCCTGTGCAAAAGCGGGTGCCGCAGTGATCCATATTCATGTCCGGGATGAAAACGGTGTAAATTCCATGGACACCAAGCGTTTCTACCAGGTGGTGAATCTGGTGCGGGAGGAGTGCGGTAAGGCCGGAGTGGATCCGGTGCTGAATCTGACCACTTCTGGTTCTAAGTGGCCTGAGGACATTCGGCGAGCTCACCTGCCCATCCTAAAGCCGGAGATGTGCTCCTATGATCCGGGCACTATGAACTGGGCCAATAGCTATGTGTTCACTAACACCCCTACTTTTCTGGAGCAGTTGGGCTATGAGGTGCAAGAGTTAGGTATTAAACCTGAATGTGAGATCTTTGACGGCGGCATGATGGGTAACGTGGACTACTACGTGAAAAAAGGCGTCTTGAAGGAGCCCATCCACTACCAATTCGTGCTGGGCGTGGCAGGAGGCATGCGAGGAAATGCTGATTCTCTGGCTTTCTTGTTACCTAAAATGCGGCCTGGCTCCACCTGGTCCATTACTGGCATCGGCCGAGACCATTTGCCCTGTATGCTCCTCGGTCTGGCCGAGGGCTGTCACGGCCTCCGGGTGGGCCTGGAGGACAACATTCTGATGGAAAAAGGTGTGCTTGCTACCAACGTCTCTTTGGTGGAGCGAGCCATGAAGATAGGCGAGCTGGCTGGCCGGAGCATTGCCACCCCGGAGGAGGCCAGGGACATTCTAGGCCTGACCAAGCATATCTAAATAAGTAGCAGGAGGGCGCCGGTTATGAAACTGGGGGAAATTCAACGTATTGCGGTACTGGGTTCTGGAACCATGGGCCCTGGCATCGCGCAGAGTTACGCCATGGGTGGCTACGAAGTATTGCTGTATGATATTAGTAAGCCTGCTCTGGATAAGGCCCGAGGGATGTTACTAGCCAATCTGGATACCTATGTTCAGGAGGATTTACTCCCTGTGGAGGAAGCGGACGGTATATACCGACGGATTACCTTTACTAATAAGCTCAGCAAAGCACTGGATGGGGTGCAGTTTGTCCAGGAAACGGTGGCGGAGAATCCAGGCGTCAAGCGCTCAGTATTTGAGCAGGTGGATGCCATGGTGTCGCCGGAAACTATCGTGGTTTCCAACGCTTCATCCTTAAACCCGTTTGAGTTGGTGCCAGAAAGCCGAAAAGCCAATTTCGCCGCCGCTCACTGGTTTGCCCCCCCTCAAATCCTGCCTTTGGTCGAAGTGGCCAAAGGGGAGAAGACTTCTAAGG
>DBFWXD010000354.1:0-2824 GCA_048215895.1 Eubacteriales bacterium | reverse complement strand
CACCAGCAGCATTCCGCCGCACAATACAATCAGTCCCCATGCTTGTTCAGTCATTGCGTCACCCCGTTTCCAGAAAAGGGACCTGTGCGTCCTCCAGAACACACAGGTCATCATTCCAGTCTTTGTTTTGGGGAGCCAAGCGATCCGAGGCGATTCCAAACTGTTCGGCAATCTGTTCAGCCATACGGATGCTTGCTGCCTGACCTGCCGCGTCATTGTCCAGGCATAAGAACACCTCCTGTGCGTGGGGCATACGGGAAAGCATTGACATTACAGGGATCGCAGATGTTCCGCAGCAGGCAACATAGTTGTGCGATTTCCAATCTTCAGGATACAGGGTGATGAAGGAGAGCATATCGATGGGTGCCTCGAACACATAGAGCTTTCCGTCAGTGCCAAGGTGATGAAAACTATATTTGGGATCGCTGCCCTCCACATTCTGCCGGAAGGACTTTCCAAAACTGTTGGCACTGCGTTTGTGCGCGTGGCGTGGAATGCCCTGTTCATCCGTCCCCACAAAGACGCAGTTGTGATATTTGCTGTCCTCAAAGAGTGTCTTTGCCTTCGCAAAATAGGCAATCACATCACGGTCAATGTGCCGGTGCTTCATCAGGTAGGCAAAAATGCGCCGCATATTGGTATTCGCTTCAGGAAGTTCAAACGGTTTTTGTGGTGGCTTCTCCCGCTCAGCAGCAGATGGGTATATTGTACCCTGTTCACCACCCAGAAGTGCTTTGACGGCTTCTGGGTAACTGTAATTATAAAACCACCGGACAAAGCTGATCGCATTTCCACCCTGACGGCTGTCGTGATCGAACCATTCACAGCCACGGATGGTCACGCTGTGATCTCTATCGAGCCTCTTATCCCGTCCAGAAGGAAGGAGTTTTTCTCCTCTCTGGCGTAGGAATTCTTCCAGATCCACTTCAGCTGCTCGCTGTTTCTGCTCATCAGTGAAATGAATATACTGAGCCATAGTACCTCCTATTACAATAAATTTGGGCAGGAAAGCCGAGCAGCCAGTCCGGCTTTCTTTCCATCTCGTGCCTAAGCTACAATGAGAGGAGCAACTGGCTGACCAACGCCTCCTTGGGCTTTCATGTCCGTTGGAAAGACTGTCAGCCATCCTCTTGTTGCAGCGTTCGATTTAAGCAGGTTGAGCCACCGAATGCCGGAGAGTTCGCGTTACCCAATAGATTGAATCGGCAACGAGAAAAGATGGATTCCGGTTGCGGATTCTTTGTATTGGAGGAACGTGAATGAACTGTGTTGGCATTGATGTTTCCAAAGGGAAAAGCATGATCGCCGTCATGCGGCCCTTCGGAGAAGTGGTGGTTTCACCCTTTGAAGTGCGCCACACCGCCAGTGAACTGAGCGAGCTGGCAAGGCTGCTCAAAAGCCTGGACGGTGAGACCCGTGTGGTGATGGAATCCACAGGTAATTACCACGCGCCAGTGGCCCGGCTACTCCACGATGCGGGCCTTTATGTCTCGGTAGTCAATGCAATGCTGGTGCATGACTACGGAAACAATAGTTTAAGACGTGCCAAGACCGACAAGAAGGATGCCGTGAAGCTGGCCAACTACGGCCTTGACCGCTGGCTTACGCTGCCGCGATATGTCCCAGAGGAGGATACCCGGCTCATGCTGAAGACCTGCTACCGGCAGTACCAGCAGTATTCCAAAGTACAAACCATGCTGAAGAACAACCTGATCTCCCTGCTGGACACCGCTTTCCCGGACGTAAACCGCCTGTTTACCAGTCCACCTCGTGCCGATGGCAGCGAAAAGTGGGTGGACTTTGTAGCCACTTTTTGGCACTGCGAGTGCGTCTGTGGCCTGTCTGAGAAGGCATTTACCGCCAAGTACCAGAGGTGGTGCAGGAAGCACCGCTACAATTTCAGCGAGGAGAAAGCACTGGATATATACGCTTCTGCCTGTGGGCACTTCGGTGTCATACCCAAAACGGATACAGCAAAACTTTTGGTGGAACAGGCCATTTTCCAGCTCCGGGCAACTTCTGCCGCGTTAGCTGCTCTCAAGCAGGAGATGCAGTCCCTGGCGGCTTCTCTGCCGGAGTATCCTGTGGTGATGGAGATGTTTGGTGTTGGCCCAACCCTCGGCCCTCAACTCATGGCTGAAATCGGCGATGTACGCCGATTTCACTCCAAAAAGGCTTTGGTCGCCTTTGCGGGCATTGACGCCCCGCCCTACCAATCCGGACAAATAGATGTCCGCAGCCGCAGCATTTCCAAGCGGGGGTCTGCCTCACTGCGCAGGGCACTCTTTCTGGTGATGGGAGTCATCCTGCAATGCGCTCCAGGGGATGAACCGGTTTATCAGTTCATGAACAAAAAACGCTCTGAGGGTAAGCCCTACCGGGTCTACATGATGGCCTCAGCCAACAAATTCCTGCGCATCTATTACGCCTCTGTGAAAGCCTTTTTGGATTCCTTAGAACACGCCTGATTTTTCTACGTTATACCACCTGGCTGGCCGCCATTTTAATTTTGAGATGCTCAGCGGCTTGATTTTGTGTCGCCTTTTTCACTTCCCTAAAAAATCTGAAATTCCTACTTGACTTTTATTAGCAGGTCTTTCCACGGATTTTGCAGGGGTGGCACTTGATACTAAGGCGGGACCACCAGCCGCCGCAGCAGGTATTTCAGCATGGCAGGCTCCTTTCAGCGCAGCTGGTCGGAGCGGTCATAGTACAGATGGCCCTGGCGCACTTTGGCATGGCTGAGAATCTTGATGTGGCCCTTTTCCTGGTTCTCCAGGCTTTTCTGGTATCCGGCCTCCGTCAGAAACAGGCGGGTCCGTTC
>DBFWXD010000353.1:0-3824 GCA_048215895.1 Eubacteriales bacterium | reverse complement strand
CATTTCCTTTTGTACTCATATGTGTACCGCATAATAATACCCCCTCTACTGGGTGTCCAGTAAAGGGGGTACATATCAAAGGAGCAGCCCGACCTCCACAATCCCGCCCGTCCCGTCCATGAGGTAACGGACGGCGCCATCGACTTCGATCATGTGAACTTCTCCTACAAGCACGGCAGCGGGAAAAACGCCCTCACCGACATCGATCTGCACATCCGCGCCGGCGAGACCATCGGCGTCATTGGCGGCACCGGCTCGGGCAAAAGCAGCCTGGTCAACCTCATCTGCCGGCTCTACGACGTGGACAGCGGCCAGGTCCGGGTAGGCGGCCGCGACGTGAAGGAGTATGACATGGAGGCGCTGCGCAACCAGGTCTCTGTGGTGCTTCAGAAAAACACCCTGTTCTCCGGCACCATTCTGGATAACCTCCGCTGGGGCGATCCCAACGCCACCCAGGAGGAGTGCGAAGCCGCCTGTCAGGCGGCCTGTGCCGACGAGTTTATCGACCGCTTCCCCGAGGGCTACCAGACCCGCATTGAGCGGGGCGGCGCCAACGTGTCCGGCGGTCAGAAGCAGCGCCTTTGCATCGCCCGCGCTCTGCTGAAAAAGCCAAAGGTTCTGATTCTGGACGACTCCACCTCCGCTGTGGACACCGCCACCGACGCCAAAATCCGCGCCGCGCTGGCCAAGCACCTGCCCGGCACCACCAAGATCATCATTGCCCAGCGAATCTCCAGCGTGGAGGACGCCGACCGGATTCTGGTGCTGGACAATGGCCGGATCGACGGCTTTGATACCCATGAAAATCTGCTGAAGACCAACGCCATTTACCAGGAGATTTATGACTCCCAGGTAAAGGGCGGGGGCGACTTTGACCAGAGCGCGTGAAAGGAGGAACCATTATGAATCAAACGAAATCCCGCGCCGCCTCTCTCCATGTGCTCAACCGGGTCCTGAGCTATATGCTCCGGCTCTATGCCCTGCCCTTCCTGGTGGTCATCCTGTGCATTGTCCTCTCCGCCTGGGCCACGGTCATGGGGGCCACCTTCCCACAGACTCTGGTGGACGACTACATTGTCCCCATGCTGAACAGCGGCAGCACCGACTTTTCCAGCCTGGGAGCCGCCATTGTCCGTCTGGCCTGCATTATGGCCCTGGGCGTGGTCGCCTCCTTTGCCTATAACCGCATTATGGTCAACATCAGTCAGGGCACCATGCGCCGGCTGCGCAACGACCTGTTTCAGCGCATGGAATCCCTGCCCATCCAATACTTTGACACCCACGCCCACGGCGACATTATGTCTGTGTACACCAACGACGTGGACACCCTCCGGCAGCTGCTCAGCCAGAGCATTCCCCAGATGATCAACTCTGTGGTCACCATGGCCGCAACCCTTGTGACCATGCTGATCCTCAATCCGGTCCTCACCCTCATCTCCATCCTCACCGCCATTATCATGCTGCTGGTCACCAAAAACTTCTCCGCCCTGTCCGGCAAATACTACATCCAGCAGCAAAAAAATCTGGGCATTGTAGACGGCTTCATCGAGGAGATGCTGGATGGACAGAAGGTAGTCAAGGTCTTCTGCCACGAGGAGCAGGCTATGGAAGACTTTGACAAGGTCAACGAGGACCTGCGCCAAAGCGCCGAGCTGGCCAACCGGTACGCCAACCTGCTCATGCCCATCAATGCCAACATCGGCTGGCTCAGCTATGTGCTGGTGGCCATTGTGGGAGCCATTCTAGGCATCAACGGCCTGGCCGGGGTGACTCTGGGCACTGTCATTACCTTTGTGGGCCTCAACAAGAGCTTTACCCAGCCCATCACCCAGGTGAGCCAGCAGGTAAACTTCGTGGTCACCGCCGCCGCCGGCGCCTCCCGGGTCTTCGACCTTATGGACCAGCAGCCGGAGGAAGACCATGGCTATGTGGAACTGGTCAACGCCAAGGAAGATTCCCACGGCCAGCTTTGGGAGAGCCCGGAACGCACCAACGTGTGGGCCTGGAAGCACCCTCACAAGGCCGACGGCACTATCACCTATACCCGCCTGGAGGGCGGTGTGGTTCTGGACGGAGTGGACTTTGGCTACACGCCGGACAAGATGGTCCTCCACGACATCTCCCTGTGGGCAAAGCCCGGCCAGAAGATCGCCTTTGTGGGCGCCACCGGCGCCGGCAAGACCACCATCACCAACCTCATTAACCGCTTCTACGACATTGACGACGGCAAGATCCGTTACGACGGCATCAACATCAACAAGATCAAAAAGCCCGATCTGCGCCGCTCCCTGGGCATCGTCCTTCAGGACACCCACCTCTTTACTGGCACGGTTCTGGAAAACATCCGCTACGGCAATCTGAGCGCCACAGATGAGGAATGTATGGCTGCGGCCAAGCTGGCCAACGCTGACGGCTTTATCCGCCGCCTTCCTGACGGCTATGACACCATGCTCACCGGCGACGGTGCCAACCTCTCCCAGGGCCAGCGCCAGCTCATCGCCATCGCCCGGGCCGCCGTGGCCGACCCGCCGGTGCTGATTCTGGACGAGGCCACCTCTTCCATCGATACCCGCACCGAGAAGCTGGTCCAGGACGGCATGGACGCCCTGATGTATGGGCGCACCACCTTTGTCATTGCCCACCGGCTTTCCACCGTCCGCAACGCTGACTGTATCATGGTCATGGATCAGGGCCGGATCATCGAGCGGGGCACCCACGACGAACTGATAGAAAAGAAAGGCACCTACTACCGGCTGTATACCGGAAATTTTGAAGAATCCTAAAAAGCAAAAAAAGGACCGTCCCAAGAGAGACGGTCCTTTTCTTATTTTCTTCGCTCTGCCAGCTTGTCCTTCAGCTCCTGGCGCAGCCGGAGCACCCGGGCTATGTGGTAGTTAACCACCGTGTGCTCTACCCGGTTCTCATCCACCGGACAGCTGTCCGACACCTGCGCCCCCAGAGCCTTGAGAGCTTGTCGGTTTTCCTCGTTGAGGCAGCCCAGCTGCTCCATGTTCCGCAGGGTCATGAGTTCGGTCAGCAAGGCCTGGGCAATGTCCTCACAGCGCTCCAGGCGGCACAGTTCCCGTTTTTGGCGCTTGCGCCGCAGCAGCCGCTGCTCAGAAAACAGGGCCAGCTGGCCCTCCAGGGCGTCAATTTTCTTCTCCAGCCCCTGGGTCTCCGGCAGGTGGCTGTCCCCGTCAAACATATCTTCCAAAAATTCAATCAGGTCCCGGTCCAGGCCCTCCATCATCTGCCGGATTTTCAGGCTGTTATCATAGGGAAAGATCAGGGTATTCACCGCCATGCCGATGGCCAAGCCGATGGCGGTATCCCAGATCCGGCCCATAGAATAGGACAGCGCCTCTATCTCCGGGTTAAGGCAGGCATTGACCAGCACCAGACAGGGCAGCACCGGCACAAGCTTCAGCCGCAGGCTTTGATACCCTGCCAGAATGGCAATAATGCCTACGCCCACCGCCACAATCGGCGGAATATTCAGGGCCAGCATCAACAGCGCCAGCATGGCTCCCACCGTCACTCCACAGATCTGGGTCAGGCAGGCAAGAAGAGAGGCAGTGAAGGTGGGTCCCACAGCGGAAATGGCACCGATTGTGGCAAAAACCACCTTAGCGGGGCTGGCGCCATAGTGCTCCACTACCAGCAAAGCCAGCACCACAGCCAATGCCGTCTTGATGGTACGCATCCCCACCGGAAGCTTCAGGGCAGCAAGCCGCTGATTCATGTCCCTCACCTAACCTTTCGTTTGTACAATGCTAGTATATATAAAAAAAGAAGGAACAGTCAACCTGTTCCTTCTTTGTGTT
>DBFWXD010000352.1:0-2014 GCA_048215895.1 Eubacteriales bacterium | reverse complement strand
ATGAATTCACCACGTATGAAACGGTTCGGCCAATTCCTGCTGGTCATTTTCGCACTTGTATGTGTCCTGATGACAGCAGCATTTGCCGAGGGCGACGTGGAGCATACCAGCTTTGTCTGGGGCACCGTCGCATCCTTGCTCCCGCCGGTGGCGGCCATCGTCCTGGCTTTGATCACCAAGGAAGTGTATTCGTCTTTGTTCCTGGGCATTATCGTGGGCTGCTTCCTGTATACCAACGGCAGCCCCATTGATGCGTTCCAGGATTTTGTCTCCCGCCTGACATCCAATGCCGGCGGCAACATGGGCATTCTGATGTTCCTGGTCATTCTGGGCACCATGGTAGCCCTGATGATCCGGGCCGGCGGCTCCAAGGCCTATGGCGACTGGGCTGTGAGCCATATCAAGACCAAGTCCGGCGCCCTGTGGTCCACCTTCATCCTGGCCATCGTGCTGGGCGTGGACGACTACTTCAATAACCTGACCACCGGTAATGTGATGCGGCCCGTCACCGACGGCCACCACATCTCCCGCGCCAAGCTGTCCTATATGTGCGACGCCACTGCGGCCCCTGTGTGCATTATGATGCCCGTCTCCTCCTGGGCGGCGGCTGTCACCGGTATCATCGGCAACGAGGAGGTGGGCTTCCAGATCTTCCTGAAAGCCATCCCCTACAACTATTACGCCATTCTGACCCTGGTGTTCATCGTTGTGATGACCTGCCTGAATATCGACTACGGTCCCATGCGCAAGCATGAGAACAACGCCGCCAAGGGCGACCTCTACACCACGCCCGAACGCCCCTTTGCCGGTGTGGAAGAGATGAAGTTCAATCCCAATGGCAAGGTCATTGATCTGGTACTGCCGGTGCTTGTGCTGGTGGGGTGCTGCGTGGGCTCCATGGTCTATGTGGGCTACCAGAACGGCGGCACCGACCTCATCACCGCCTTCGCCAATACCTCCGCCTTTGACGCCCTGCCTCTCGGCTCCCTGGTTGCCCTGATCTTTACCATGATCTTCTTCATGGTGCGCCGGGCCATGAGCTTCACTGAGCTGATGGACTGCCTGCCCAACGGCTTCAAGCAGATGGTGCCCGCCATCCTGATCCTGTGCCTGGCCTGGACCATCGGCGATGTGACCAAGGCCCTCGGCGCCCCCGAGTTTGTGGCGGACCTGGTGTCCAAGTTCGGCCCCGGTCTGAAGAACTTCCTGCCCGCCGTGGTGTTCCTGATCGCCGCGTTCCTGGGTTTCGCCACCGGCACCTCCTGGGGCACCTTCACCATCCTGCTGCCCATCGTCATCCCGGTGTTCTCCGGCGGCATTCCCGCTGCCGATCTGACCTCGGAACTGATCAACGGCAACGATATGCTGATGATCGCCATCGCGGCCACCCTGGGCGGCGCGGTTATGGGCGACCACTGCTCTCCCATCTCCGACACCACGATCATGGCGTCCTCCGGCGCCCAATGCTACCACCTCAACCACGTGGCGACTCAACTGCCCTACGCCATGACGGTGGCCGTCGTGTGCTTCGCAAACTACATTCTGGCATCCTTTATTCAGAATGTGGTTATCAATCTGGCCATTGCCATTGTGTGTATGGTAGTAGTCCTGCTGGTGATCGGCAAGCTGAACCACTCCATGAACCGCCACTCCCAGCGCGACTGAAATCCGCAGAGCTGATCAAAAATCCCCCGCTCCTTAGAGAGCGGGGGATTTTTTGCGGCTTATTTCGCAATCCAGAGCAGGTTGCTGTCGGTGACGAAGTTGGGCACGCTGTAGAGCACCAGAGCCTGGTCGATGCCGTTTTGGGCGATATAGTCGGCGATGGAGAGCTTGTAGTAGCGCAGATCCAGCAGGTGGATCTCAGAGAAGTGGGGGGTGAGGAAGGGCACCAGGGAGTCGGCGTAGGAGTCCCGGATTATCAGCAGCCTGGGGCCGTCGGGATTGTTGGCGTTCTTTACGACGCCCAAAGGCTGGTTGCCGCCCAGGAACATGGAGTACTTGTCCTTGACGG
>DBFWXD010000351.1:0-2300 GCA_048215895.1 Eubacteriales bacterium | reverse complement strand
AGCTGAAGCGTATCAAACCGGAGTATATCGACAAGTATCTGCCCAAGAAGGATTAAGGGGGGATTTGAGTGCCTTCCACAACGATAAATCCTACCCGTATGGAGCTTACCCGGCTGAAGGGCCGGCTGAAGACTGCCCAGCGGGGTCATAAGCTCCTGAAGGACAAGCGGGATGAGCTGATGAAGCAGTTCATGGACGTGGTCCGGGAGAACCGTGCCCTCCGCAAACGGGTGGAGGAGGGGCTGATGCGGGCCCACGGCGCTTTTACCGTGGCTGCCGCCCTCATGTCCCCGGAGATGCTGGAGCAGTCTCTGTTGTATCCCAAGCAGAGCGTAGATCTGGACATGACCTTTGAAAATATCATGTCGGTGGATGTGCCCCGGTATCAGTTCCACACCTCCAGCCAGGAGCCGGGGGAGATTTACCCCTATGGCTTTGCCCAGACCAGCGGCGAGCTGGACGACGCGGTGGACGCTATGGCCCAGGTCTTTCAGGATATGCTGAAGCTGGCCGAGGTGGAGAAGACTTCTCAGCTGCTGGCCGAGGAGATCGAAAAGACCCGCCGGCGTGTCAACGCTCTGGAGTATGTGAAGATTCCGGAGATGCAGCAGAACATCAAGTATATCACCATGAAGCTGGATGAAAATGAGCGTGCCAACACCATTCGTCTGATGAAGGTGAAGGACCTCATCCTCAAAGAGGCCATCCAGGAGCGTCAGGAGGCGGATGCCAGGGCCCTGGAGACCTTTGGCTGAGCCATCTCGTAACGAACGCTTTACAGCGAGAAAAGCGGCGGTGCCGGAACGGCACCGCCGCTTTTTGTCATCGGGGATCAGGATAAACACACCGGCAGGGGAGCGCGCGCCAGCGAAACTGGCGGGAACCGGGATGCAGCCGGCACTCCACTGCGGAGCCTGGGGACAGATATACCCACAGATCCAGCCTGCGGCGGGAAGCACACAGGGTGAGCAGGTAATCCCCCGGAGATAAGAAGGCAAAGTGGACCTCGCGGGTACACAGCAGGGCGCGGATTTGCTCCTGACAGCCGGTGCGGCGAAGCAGGCGTACCCAGTCCCAGGGACAAGCGCCGCTGCAGATGACCTTCAGGGCGCACAGGGTAGCCCGCTGGGACACGTACAGATCCTGCCGCGCGCTGTCGGTCTCACCGATGGGAAACGGGAAGGAAGCTGCCGGAGAGACGGTTACTGATTCATTTTGGCCTTGACCAGATACTGTCCGCCGGTAACGCCGCCGAACAGATATTTGCCGTCTGTGTTGGTCTTGGTGGTGGCGATCAGTACCTCCCGACCATCGATAATCTGAAAAAGGCCCACGAAGCAGCCGGCTACCACATTGCCATTCTGGTCACGGATGATACCGCTGACGGTGCCGTTGTAGGTGCGGGAATCCACCGTCATGGTCAGGTTGACGTTGGCAATGGAGCCGTTCAGAATGGTGACGGACGTGGGAGCGGTGGTAATGTGCCCCACCGCGGAGGCGATCAGCGTATAGATGCCATCGGCCACATCATAGAAGGCGAACTCGCCGTCGTCTACGGAGTAAGTGGTGGCGACGACTTCCCCGGCCTGGTTGAGCAGAGAGAGCTTGGCGCCGGACAGAGGGGCGGGCGTGAGATTGACCAGCGTCTGGACGACACCGGCAATGGCGCCCAGGGAGAGGGAGGCATCCGCACTGCAGGACAGATCGATCTGGCTGGTGTTGCCCTCGGTGAGCACCACGCCGATTCCGGTGCTGAGCAGATACCCCTCCTTGACCGCAGCCACGGTGTACGTGCCGGCGGGAATGCCTTCCAGGGTATAGCTGCCGGCGGCATCGGTTACGGTGTGCTGATAGGGAGCCCCCTGGCTGTCAAAAAGCTTGACGGTGGCGTCGGCGATGGGGGAGACTCCGTCGGTGACAGTACCCATCAGGGTTGCGGTGGCAGCAGGGACGGGGGGCAGCGTCAGATTGATGTCCGCCTCCTGCGTTCCGGCGATGGGGAAATTTTGGCTGTATTGCAGCTGCAGAAGATCCTGAGTGATATCGGCCATAACATGTTACCTCCTGAGACTTGAACCGTAACAGCCAGCGCAGACCGGCTGCCAATGTAGTCTATGCTCAGCCTCTGGAAGAGGTGCAGAAAAAGCCGCAGCGTCCAGTTGATATGTACCCAGAATTCTGGACACATAAAAAATTGAATTAGGTGCACATGGATGCCTCTCTGAATTTTGTAGGAGGCATCCATTTTGTTTTCTCTTGGATTCTTTCGTTGTTGTAGTAATTTATGTAGCCGTCAACAG
>DBFWXD010000350.1:0-3014 GCA_048215895.1 Eubacteriales bacterium | reverse complement strand
TGCCGGTCTTTTACGCCATTTCCCAATGGGGAATGAAATATATACCATGATTCTAACTATATTAATATCTGCCTGATAATAGCCGGGAGGCATTGACAATTTGAGTCAACTTCCCGGCTTTTTATGCATTCTCTACTGCTGCAAAGGATTCAGGAAGCAACCTGATTCATGAGAGTTTATGCATTTGTATAGTCATTTTGAACCTGCTCCGAAATCGTCATACCTCGCACGCCTCCCGGAGAGCAGGCAGCAGCTCATCCAGCCGCCCGTCCAGTCCGAAGGACTTCTCTTTGATATTGTCCGCAATGTAGATCTCCCCCAGATTGATGGTCACATAAGTGGCGTTTGGCTCGCCGGCCACCAGGCGCATCATCGGGGCCTTGATCAGCTGATTGCGCCAGCCAATGCCCAGCTCCAGAACCACCAGTTTCTTTCCGTGGTAGGTTTTCAGAAAGTTTTGGAACCGTGCCTGGGCAGCGGCATCCGGGATCATTCTCTGACCCGCGCCCATGTGGATGTCCATGGGACCTCCGCACTTGGGACAACGCGGCACCAACTCTGTAGGCACATGGCCGCCCTGTTCGGCAGCCGATAATTTTTCGGCCACCTCTAAACTTGAATAGAGGGTATCGTGGCAGGGGCGGGCACACTGCATAGTAATCCAGTTGCCCTCAATCTCATAGATTTTCGTCGGATCGAAGCCACACAGTTCAAAGTGACCTTCTCCGTTTGATGTGACGACAAAGTAATCTTTTTCTCCTACAATGGCCTTCAAATCGTTCATCACCGGCATAGGCTGGTACTGCCCACAGTAACGATGGATGAGCCGGGCCCAGAAGGCCCATTTTTCCTCCTCGCTGGGCCATCCGGCCATCATGCCCTGCAAAATACAACGTAAGCCGTATTTTTGTTTGAAATCCCCAAACAGTCTTTCAAAAGTCGCATTGTCCGCAAACAAATGCAGTCCTTCGGTGATGGACAGGCCGTTACTGGCTCCGATCAGGATAGCGTCCGCTTCTCTGAATTTTTTCGCAATAGGGTTCCAATCAATCATATTTATTCGCTCCTTTCTATTTTATGGTTGCTGCGATGGATCGCTCCTGCCGGAGGGCAGCCAGAGTTTCCGCCAAATCTCCTTGCAGATACAGGCTGCGTCCCCGCAGATGCTCTGGCCTATGAGCTGCCTCTCGATTAAGACATGCATAAAAGACGTTTTCGTTTTTGGCAGTAAGTTCCCAGAAGGGCAATTTGATGATACTGGGTGTCATCTCACCCACGCCAAGTTCCAACAGCAGGACTTTTTTGTCGGACTGATCCATTATCCAGTGTCGCAGGAATCTATGGTAGCGATGCAGACTATCCTGCCAGAAGGTTCCCTCCAGAAAGGTATCATCTCGTACCCAGGGCACCAGCACCCGCCCGCAATCCGGGCAACGAGGAACAGCCTCCTCCGGCAGGCGAACACCTGCCAGGCAACCAGTCAGTTCCTTCACCAGTTCGCGGTTTTCCCCAATATCATCCCGGCAGGGCTGACTGCATTGGCAGTAGCTAAAGTCTCCCTGAAAGGCGCAAATTTGTTTCTGGGGAAATACTCGAAAAAACTGCTGATCCACATTGGTGGTCAGAACAAAAGCAGGTTTGTCCGCAACAAGCGCCTGCAGGTCCAGATAGGGCTTCCCAGTAGGGGCTTCCCACATGAAGCGGATATATTGACTGTAATACCCCCACTGTTCCCCATAGCTGGAAAAGCAATGGTAGAATCCAGCCAGCGGAGAGGTAAAGCCATACTGTTCGCGAAAGGGAGCCAATGCCTCCGAAAGTGCCGGGGACCAATGGTAGTGGTCGTATCCAGCCGCGCTTGACAGGCCGGAGCCGCCTCCGATCACAACGGCATCTGCTTGATCAATACGCTCAGCAAGTTCCTGAAGCGTCGCTTGGTTTCCAACCCTCATCGATCGTTATCTCCGCTGTCCATGGTATCCCGTGCATCCCGTAGCACTTGAGCAATGTCGGCCACAATGGTCATGCCCTTGTCCTCCAACTGCTTGGGCAGGAAGTTATACTTGTTGTTGACAGCAATATATCGAGCATGGGGAAAGCTGAGGGTCATGTTCCAGAAAGGTTCTTGGATAAACATGGGAGTCATTCGGCCAACGCCCAGCTCCAGGAACAGAATTTTGCTGTCTTTGTGTTCCAGCACATAGCGAGAAATTTTTTCGTACTGTTCTTCGTATTTCTTTCCTTGCAGAAAATTCCCATATCCTCGCACCCAAGGGAATGCCTCACCGCCGCAGTGAGGGCACCGGGGAATGAGATCCGTGGGAATCTTCGTGTCACTCCCCATAGCGGCTACCATATCAGCCACCGGCTTTACCGCATCCCAAGTGTCATCGGTACAACAGGCGGCACACTGGAAGAAGCGGTGATCCCCCTGAATCTCTGCCACCTTCTCCTCCGGGTAGAGTTTGACAAACTGGGTATCCTGGTTCGTGGTGAGGATGAAGAAGTCCTTGCCTTTCAGCAAAGCGTCTAAATCCAAATAGGAATGACGCACAGGTGCGGTCTGGGTGGTGTGAAGGAATGTGGCGAGATACCCCCAATACTCTTCCCTTGTCTTCCAGGGGTGCATCATCCCTGCAAAAGCACCTTTGAAGTGGTACTTCTCGGCAAAAGGGCGGAAGTATTTGCGGTAAGAGTCGTTGTCCTCGTAGTAAAAATCTCCACCACCGGCAGCGGACAGGCCGGAGGCCCCGCCCACTACCACACAGTCAGCTTCCTTTACCTCCTGTACCAAACGATGGATCTGTTCGCTATACGGCAGCGGCTTTTTGTCAGTCAGCTGATAAGGCGTACCGCCGGAAGCATAGATATGATAGTGCCTGGAATAATTCATCTGGGTCTGCATGACCAGATCATCATAGAAGTTCATTGTCACCATTCCTTTCAAGTGGGTGTTATTTTTATTCT
The DNA here is from genome assembly GCA_048215895.1 of Eubacteriales bacterium. GTDB lineage: Bacteria > Bacillota > Clostridia > Oscillospirales > Oscillospiraceae > Lawsonibacter. The sequence continues at coordinate 47 of DBFWXD010000350.1, read as the reverse complement.
TACTTCAAATTATTTTAGCATCCTCTTGCGTCACTGTCAATATGTTG
>DBFWXD010000035.1:0-1636 GCA_048215895.1 Eubacteriales bacterium | reverse complement strand
GCTTTGCCGACCGAAAAAACACTTCTCGCAAAAGACTTCCCGACAATTTCAACGAAATCGAGGGAAGGCTTTTGTGCCTCCCCCTCAAACCGGCGGCTTGTCCGCCGGTTTGAAGTTCCTTAGTCTGCCCGCAGGGCCACCACCGGCTGCAGGCCCGACGCCTTGACGGCGGGGTACATGCCGAAGATGATGCCCAGAGCCACCGAGATGGCCGCGGCTCCCACGGTCACGCCTGGACTGGGGATGAGGATGATGCCAAAGGACAGCTTGCCCACAATGAGGGTGCCCACATAGCCCACCGCAATGCCGAACAGTCCGCCGATGCCGCAGATCATGGCCGCCTCAATGAGGAACTGCACGATAATGCTCTTGCGCTCAGCGCCGATGGCCTTGCGGATACCGATTTCCCTGGTGCGTTCGGTGACGGTGACCAGCATGATATTCATAATACCAATGCCGCCCACCAGAAGGGAGATGGCGGCGATACCGCCCAGGAAGCGCTGCTGCAAAGCGGCCGCCTCATTCTGGCTGTTCTGCCAGGTTTCGGGGGAGTTGACGGAGAAATAGCCGTTGTTCTCGCTGATGAGGCCGCCCAGATAGCCGTTGAGGCTGGTGACTACGGTGGCAATGTCGTCCGAGCTTTTCACCTTCACCACATACTCCTCAATGGGCCGGTTCTGGTTGAAGTACCGGGTCATGGTGGAGGGAATGAGGATCATCCGGTCTTTGCGCTTGATCTCGTCCAGAATCCACTGGTTATTCTCGCTGGTTCCCAGGTTCTTGCCCTGGGCCTTGCTCTGGTACACGCCCACCACCCGGAAGGGAATGCCGTTGATGGTGATGGTCTTGTCCAGAGGATCGGCAAAGGAAAAGATCTGCTGGGCAGCCTCGGAGCCCAGAACGCACACCTGGTTGAGCTTCTCAATGTCCAGGTAGGACAGCTCCCGGCCCCGTTCGATTTTAAAGTCGTTGCACAGGCCGTACTGGTCGTTGCCCATGTAGACGTTGATGCGGGTATTCCAGTCCTCACCGGTGAAGGTTTTGGACTCGTAGGAAATTTTGGTATCGCTCCACACGCTCCCGTTGGGGGTCACGCCCACCACATGGTCGCTCAGCCCCAGGCAGTAGTCGTAGAGGGCCTGGGAGACATTGATGGAGGAGTCCCAGGTACTGGCACTGACCTGGACGGTGTTGGTGCCCATGCTCTCATAATAGGCCTTCATGGCGGCGTTCTGGCCCTGGGCGTAGGACACCAGGATGATCACCGCCGCCAGGCCGATGATGATGCCCAGCATGGTCAGGGCCGAACGGCCCACATTGGAAAAGATGGATTTCGCGGCCATTTTGACCGCCTGGCCCAGCTTCACAGGCCCACCTCCTCTCTCGTTCCGTCGGCCACGATATGCCCGTCGGAGATGCGCACCACCCGGTGGGCGGTGGCGGCGATGCCGTTATCGTGGGTAATGAGGATAATGGTGGTGCCCTCCTCGTTGAGGGTGTGGAGAATCTCCAGCACGTGCTTGCCCGTCTTGGAGTCCAACGCGCCGGTGGGCTCGTCGGCCATGATGATGGGCGGGTGGGTGGCGATGGCCCGGGCGATGGCCACACGCTGCTGCTGGCCGCCGGACATTTCCGA